>CAYXUI010000028.1:0-1246 GCA_964468195.1 uncultured Oscillospiraceae bacterium
AATTTCCCTATCAGGTGCCGGAGAACCGGTACTTCTGTATGGGTGACCACCGGGCCACATCGGTGGACTCCCGGCACACGGAGATCGGCTGTGTGTCCGAGGAGCAAATCGTGGGAAAAATCGTGTTCCGTGTCTGGCCGTTGAGGGACTTTGGAACCATAGGATAGGAGGTGTCCGGTAAATGATGAATTCTGTATGGCGTGGCGAACAATACGCAAAAAAGAACCGCTTTCAGCGGCGGTGGTATAAGCTGACAATGGTTCTGGCATCCATTGTGGTGTTCTGCACCACCTATGCCCTGATCCTGCCTGCCATTACTATGGAGCAGCAGTGCCAGATACCGGAACATCAGCATACCGATTCCTGCTATACCCAGATCACCACAGTGGCCCATCAGAAGCTTGCCTGCCACTGGGATGGTCATACCACGGTTATCCACCAACACGACAGCTACTGCTACGATGAAAACGGCACCTTGCAGTGCGATCTGCCGGAGGTGGAGGAGCATACGCATAGTGAGCGCTGCTATCAGCAGTTCCTGATATCGGAGGGTCATACCCATTCGGACAGTTGCGATACCCTGGTTCAGGGAGAGCTGCTCTGTCAGGAGCATGTCCATACGGAAAGCTGCTACAGTTCCGGGACGACCTTGATTTGTACGGAACCGGTGACGGAGGGTCACTTCCACGGCGAAGGTTGCCTGGATGAAGAAGGCAATCTGATTTGCGCCCTGGAGGAGAGTCCCGGCCACAGCCATGGGGAAACTTGCTACGAAACCCAGACATGGCTGTCCTGCGGATTTGAAGGCGACCATGTCCACACGGATACCTGCTACAGCTGGGAGTTGGTGCGTATTTGCAATCAGGAAGAATGCGATCCGGTCTATGGCGAGCCGGAGCTGATTTGCCCGGAAACAGAGATCATCTGCCATGCCCACGATGACAATTGCTATAACGAAGACGGTTTTCTGATCTGTGAAAAACCGGAAGTTTTGTCCCACCAGCATGACGAAAGTTGCTGGCAGACGGTGGAAGAACCGGCGGATACGGAGACTCTGACCTGCGGCCAGGAAGAAGGGGAAGACCATACTCATACGGCTCGCTGCCGTGGCACCTGGGTGCTGACTTGCGGTTTGGAAGAACATGCCCATACCGAGGAATGTATGCCCAAATCGAAAGATCCCACTTACTATTGCGGGAAAGAAGCCCACACCCACGGGGAAGATTGCTGCGATGCAGAAGGCAAT
>CAYXUI010000028.1:1346-24348 GCA_964468195.1 uncultured Oscillospiraceae bacterium
CTGACCTGCCAGCAGGAAGAGCATACCCACACCGATGACTGCCTGACAGAACCTGTGGAAACGGTTTACTATTGTGGCAAAGAAGAACACAGCCATGGGCAAGATTGCTGCGATGCAGAAGGCAATCTGACCTGCCAGCAGGAAGAGCATACCCACACCGATGACTGCCTGACAGAACCTGCGGAAACGGTTTACTATTGTGGCAAGGAAGCCCACACCCATGGGGAAACTTGCTATGATGCAGAAGGCAATTTGCTCTGCCTGCTGGAAGAGCACACCCACACCGACGAATGTCTGGTTCCTTTCTTCTACTGCGGAAAAGAAGAACACGTCCATGGCGTGGGTTGCTATGATGCAGAGGGCAACCTGATTTGCGATCTGGAAGAGCACACCCATACCGAAGAATGCTGGACACCGCCCACACAGGAGGAACTGGAAGCCATTGAAGAAGCCTTCCGCCAGGAAGTGGAGGCGCTGGAAGCGCTGGAAACTTTGACGGATGATGATGTGGCTGCGGCAGAGGACCTGCTGGAGCGCATGGCAGAGGCCTTCCGTACCCGGCACCTGTCGGAGGAAGCCTATCGGGGACTGTATGAGCGGGTCATGGCACTGCTGATTGCGGAATATGATTCCATTGCAGAAGCCTGTGAAGGCACCAACTGGATGATCCTCCGGGACAGCGGCTGGTTCCAGGCTTACAGTGGGGCTTCCGTTGCCGGTTACCAGATGATGGGCAATCCGGGCATTGCCACAGCGGCGGCACTGGATGGGGACACCAGTCCTTCTTCCAAGCAAATCGACAGCCCGGGCGGGAAGAACTTGGCAGATGATGTTACCGTCAGCAAGACCATTGCGGGAACGGATCTGGAAAATGTCTTTGATATCACCCTGACCGTCCAGACGCCCCAGAAGATCGATGAAGTCATTTCTGAGCCGGATATGGCCGTGGTCATTGTCATGGATATCTCCAATACCATGAATGATAATTTCGGCGGCGTGACCCGGTATGCGGCGGCTATGGAGGCGGCGGAGGACTTCCTGGATAAGTTTGCAGAGAACAATACCCTTGGCGTCAGCAAGGTGGGCTATGTTGCCTTCAATACCGATGCTCACCAGATTTTCGGCCTGCAATCCTGTACCAATGAAACCCAGGCCAATGCCCTGAAAAACACCATGCGTACATCCACCGGAAGTATTATCAATGCAAATAACTATGGCGTTGCCCACAACCGGTTTACCAACATCGAAGGCGGCCTGAAAATGGCACAGGATATGCTGGCGGGGGTGTCCAACAAGAATAAGTTCATCATCCTGCTGACAGACGGCTTTCCCACGACCTATCTGGAAAGCGGCTATCGGGGCTACGATCCTTATGATACCACAGGCCGGTTCTATGACCATGTGCTGAATGTGCCCTGTGCCAGCGGTACCAGCTATTCCGATGAGGCGGCTATCCGGGCAAGAAATATGGCGGCCAGTATTAGAAGCAGCGGAACCACCATTTTCTCCATTGGCGTGGACGTAGGCGGTCAGACCATTCAGGCCTATATTGACTCCAGTGAGAAGCTGGCAGCCGGAGAGGCGAAGATTTCCATTGTGGATCGCACCGGCACGTCCTATGAGATCGGCAGTGCTACCAGTACGGAAGCCTACAAGAACTGGCTGAGAAGCAGCATTGGTTCCGGTTATTATTACGACAGTACCAATACGGCCGGCTTGAAGGAGGCCTACAATCAGATCTTTGCGCAGATCAAAACCACCATCGAAACCGCCACGGCGGCGGACTGGGTGGCGTCCGATCCCATTCCCAGCATTACTCCGAATGAGATCGATTTCATTGGCCTGTTTGACAAAGATGGAACCTTGCAGGGCGATGCTCTTACCGGCTCCCATGCAGAAAACGCGGAGGATACCGCCAGCTATGGGGGTTCCAAAATCACCTGGGACTTGAAGAAATCGGGTTATTCCGTGCAAGGTAGCAGCGATCAGAAGATTTATTTCTATGAGCTGAAATACCGAATACGACTGAAAAATGAGGACAGTCAGTTCGTAGAGAATCAGATCTACAATACCAATGGAACAACCACCCTCCAATACCGGGTCATTCAAACGACGAATGGAACAACGACGATTTCGGAAAGCAAAACCATCGAATTCCCCATCCCGTCGGTGCATGGCTTTCTGGGTGAGCTGGCATTTCAGAAACAGGACAGCTTTGGCAGAGCGGTGACCGGAGCGGAATTTACCCTCCATCATGCGGAAGATTGCAAGATCTGCCGGGGCGATAAAAACCGTGTGGAAATTGCCAATCGGGTGGCGGTGTCCGAAGGAGAAGAGGGAACGGTAAGCTTTGCCAATATCCCCTCCGGGCATACTTACACCCTGACGGAGACCGGCATCCCGCCGGGATACTCCGCCGACGGATCAACCTATACCGTTACGGTAGCCTATGACCAGGTTACTGTGAAAGTTACGGGCAAGAGTGGCGAGAGTAAAAATTGGGATGGAATCATCACCAATAATACGGCTTACGAATTGCCTGCAACCGGTGGCAGCGGAACCATTTGGATCACTGGGCTGGGGCTGGCACTGTGCCTGCTGGCGGCTCTGGGGCTGATCCAGCGGTTCCGATGGAGAAAGGGGGAAGGTGCTCTCACCTGACTGTAGTAACCACGTCCCATCATAATCACAAATCCCCAAGGAAGAAAGGATGAAACGGAATATGAAGTACATGAAAAAACTCTCCTGCATTCTGCTGGCGCTGGTGCTGGTGCTGAGCCTGAGCACTATGGCGCTGGCAACCCAGGAAGGAACCCTCACCGGCGGCTCCATCACCATCGACAATGCCGTGGTGGGTCAGACCTATAACGCTTACCAGATCCTGTATCTGGAAAGCTATAACGCTGCCTCCAACGCTTATGCCTACAAGGCAAACTCCGCATGGGAGACCTGGCTGAAGAGCCAGACTACCTATGTCAACATTGATGCTCAGGGCTATGTGACCTGGGTGGAAGGTGCCGATGCAGCAGCTTTTGCGAAAGCTGCCCAGACCTATGCAACTACCACCAAGGCGGAAGGTGGTGCTACGGTATCCCCGGATGCCACCGCAACAGCCAGCTCTGCTACGGTTACTTTTAGCGACCTGAAGCTGGGCTACTATCTGGTGGATTCCACTCTGGGTACCCTGTGCTCTCTGGACACCACCAATCCCAGCGTGACCATTCAGGAAAAGAATGGCGTGCCCATCAATGAGAAGGAAGTCAAGGAAGATTCCACCGGCACCTTCGGCAAGACCAATGATGCCGACATTGGCGACACCGTTTACTTCCAGTCCACCATCACCGCTCAGGCCGGTGCCGAGAACTACGTCTTCCATGATAAGATGACCGAAGGCCTGACCTATGGCTCCGTCACCGGTATCACCCTGAACAGCAATACCGTGGATGCCGCCAACTACACCGTCAAGACCACTGAACTGACCGATGGCTGCACCTTCGAGGTGGTATTTACTCAGGATTTCTGTAACACCCTGAAGGCCAATGACAAGATCGTCATTTCCTACACCGCCACTGTCAACGAGAATGCCGTGGTGGGTCTGAACGGCAACGCCAACGACAGCTGGCTAAATTACGGTGACGCAACCAACAGCAAGTCCACCCCCAAGAGCGAGACCATTACCTACACCTGGGATCTGGATGTGCTGAAGTACGCCAACGGCGATGAAAGCAAGGCTCTGAAGGATGCCCTGTTTGTCCTGCTGAACAAGGATAAGAACAAGGGTGCCACCGTGGTCAACGGCAAGCTCACCGGCTGGGCAGACGTTCCCGCCGCCGCGGAAGATAAGACCATCACCTGGCCTGCCAACACCGTGCTGACCACGGATGACAACGGTAAGATCGCAATCGACGGTCTGGATGCCGATACCTACTACCTCCGGGAAGTCAAGGCTCCCGACGGCTACAACAAGCTGTCTGAAGATATTAAAGTTGAGATCACCGGTGCCACCAAGGGTGAGAACGATGCCCTGAGCTACACCACCGTGATTGCCAAGGTCAACAACCAGTCCGGCACCGAGCTACCCTCCACCGGCGGCATGGGTACCACCATCTTCTATGTCCTCGGCTCTATTCTGGTGCTGGCTGCCGTGGTGCTGCTGGTGACCAAGAAACGTATGGGCAGCGAAAACGCATAATGGATATCCATTACTCAGGGGACGGGTGCCCCGTCCCCCTGAGTCCCCTTTGAAGGGGAGCAGGTACTTTTCTTGCTTCGCCAAGAAAAGTACCAAAAGAAGGCGACTTAAGAAGGCGCTGAGTTCTGCGCTCCCGCGCAGAAAGCCGCCCTTCTTAAGAATCTTCCCGGCGCGCACTTACGTTACATGGTTCAAATCGTCACCCCGTAACGGTACTATCTACAAATAACCTTCGTTAGTGCGTGACGGGGGAATCCAAAGGGGGTGTATTTGTGCGCGGGAGCGCACAACTCAACGCCCCTTTGGCTGACTTCTTTGGTTACTTTCTTGTTCAGTGACAAGAAAGTAACATTTCCCCCTGCCGGTAATTGCGCAATACAAAAGACCACCTGTCATCCCGACTAAGCGAAGCGCACGGAGGGATCTACGCAGTGACGGCCATTTAAGTAGTGGGTCAGTGCCAAGATTCCTCGACTCCGCTGACGCTCCGCTCGGAATGACATGTGAAAGACAAAGGCATTTGCGGGCACTTTTGCCCGCCAGTAAGGAGAAATCCACAATGAAACATCAGAACAATTCCATATCCACGGTGGTGCTTGTGCTGATCCTGCTTGTGGGCGTGTCCTTACTGCTGTACCCCACGGTCAGTGACTATTGGAATTCCTTCCACCAGTCCCGGGCCATCACCGATTATGCCGAAGAAGTGGCAAATCTGAATGAAAACCAGTACAATTCCATCTGGTCGGCCGCCTGGGAGTATAACCGCACCCTGCTCAGCCGCTCCACGGGCTTTGCCCTGCCGGAGAGTATGCAGGAAGAATACGATTCCCTGCTGAATATTTCCGGTCTTGGGGTCATGGGCTATATCGAGATCCCGGCCATTAACTGCACCCTGCCCATTTATCACGGCACCGAAGAATCGGTGTTGCAGGTGGCCATTGGCCATCTGGAATGGTCCAGCCTGCCGGTTGGGGGCGAAAGTAGCCACTGTGTGCTCTCCGGCCACCGGGGATTGCCCAGTGCCAAGCTCTTCTCCAATCTGGATAAATTGGTGGAGGGGGACCGGTTCCTGTTGCGGGTGCTGGATACGGTGCTGACCTACGAGGTGGACCAGATTTTAATCGTGGAACCCCAGGATGTCAAAGAACTGCAAATCGTGGAAGGGGAGGATCTGTGTACCCTGGTGACCTGCACCCCTTACGGTATCAATACCCACCGGCTGCTGGTGCGGGGCCATCGTGTGGAAAATGATGCTCAGGCGGCCCAAATTCGTGTAACGGCGGATGCCGTCCAGATCGAGCCCATGATCGTGGCTCCCATCGTGGCGATGCCCATGCTGCTGGTGCTGCTGATTTTGGTGCTGATCCCCAATCCCGGAAAAAGGAGGCGCAAACCATGAAAAAAGCGATTTCTGTCCTGCTGGCACTGATCGTGCTGCTGGCCATGGCGCTGCCGGTTTCTGCGGACATTCCGGACTTGACCAAAACCGGCAGCCTGCGCCTGTACTTCTATTGGGATAATAAGCCCCTGGACGGCGGTAAGCTGACGCTGTACCGGGTGGGAGATATCGTGGTAGATGATGACTGGAATTTCAGCTTCGCCCTGATCCCGGAGCTGGCGGATTCCAGGTTGTCACTGGATGATCCCAACGATTCCGAACTGGCGCAAAAGCTGATGGCACTGGCAAAGGCGCGGAAGCTGCCGGAACTGAAAGTACCGATCAAAAAGGGCGTAGCGGAAGCGCCAACTCTGGCATCCGGGCTGTATCTGGTGACCCAAAACGAAGGTGAGACCATCAAGGGCTATCAGCCCATTGCCCCTTTCCTGATCTCCATACCGAGAATGGTAGCGGGGGAATATGTCTACGAGGTGGAGGGGAATCCCAAGGTGCCGCTGGAAACTACGCCATCGACCACCACAGGAACCACTACCTCCACCAACAAAAAACTGCCCCAGACCGGGCAGCTCTGGTGGCCGGTACCCATGCTGCTGTGTGTGGGTTTGGCCTGCGTCGTGGTAGGTCTGGTTCGCCGCAGAAGGGATGAAGATGAAACGTAAGGGAAGTATCTGGATATCCACAGGGCTGCTGCTGATCGCGGCGGCCCTTTCTCTGGTGGTGTACAATATGAACCAGAGCAACGAAGCGGGGGAGACTGCCCAAAACGTGCTGACCCTGCTGACGGGGGAGCAGAAGGCGGAAATGGCCCCCCAGGTGGTGGAATCTGCGGAAGACCTGCCGGATTATATCCGGAATCCGGATATGGAAATGCCGGTGACCACCGTCAATGGCATCGACTATATCGGCGCGTTGGAAATTCCGGTGCTGGAACTGGAACTGCCCATCATCAGCGATTGGAGCTATGCCAAACTCCGGACGGCTCCCTGCCGGTATCTGGGTTCTGCCTACAAAGACAACATGATCCTCATGGCCCACAATTATGCCTCCCATTTCGGAAACCTGAAAAATCTCCGTCAGGGGGATCTGGTGCGGTTTACCGATGAAGGGGGAAATGTATTTTCCTACACCGTGGTGGAACTGGAAACCCTGATGCCCATGGACGTGGAGAAAATGGAAAGTGGCGACTGGGATCTGACATTGTTTACCTGCACCATGGGCGGCCGGAGCCGGGTGACGGTGCGCTGCGAGAGGAAAACGTAATTTTTGCCCATGACCGGGGCGCAAAGGCGATTTTCTCCTGTGGGAATCGTAGAAAAGGGAATTTTGAAAAGAAAACCTCTTGCATTCATGGCCAAATCTGGTATACTATACAGTGCAATACTGTGTACCAATTCTAGGAAATGAGAGCCTTGTTATGAATATTGAATTTGATGTATATAAGCAGAAACTGAATGATTCCCGCCCCGCTTTGGATGGCTTGGCAGATTCCCTGAATCTGGAGGGCCTGAAAAATGAGCTGGAGCGGCTCCACGCCATGCAGGAAGCTCCCGGCTTCTGGGACGATCCTGACAAGAGCCAGAAGATCGTGGTGAAGACCAAGCAGGCCGAGACCAAGGTGGAGCGGTATGAGAAGATGCTGGCTACATGGGATGACCTGATGACCATTTGCGAAATGGCTGCCGAGGAAGATGACGATTCCATGCTGGAAGAGCTGAAGGAAGGCTATGAGACATTGGCTGCCGAAATGGAAGCCTGCCGCCTGCAAACCTTGCTCACCGGCAAGTATGACAGAAACAACGCTATGATGAGCTTCCAGGCCGGTGCCGGCGGCACCGAGGCCCAGGACTGGTGCCAGATGCTCTACCGGATGTATACCCGTTGGGCAGAGCGCCATGGCTTTGAATACAAATTGCTTGACTATCAGGAAGGCGACGAAGCCGGCCTGAAATCCGCCTCCATCATGGTGGAAGGCGAAAATGCCTACGGTTTCCTGAAGGGCGAAAACGGCGTTCATCGTCTGGTTCGGGTGTCTCCTTTTGATGCCAATGCCCGCCGTCAGACCTCTTTCTCCGCCATCGAAGTCATTCCCGAAATCGAGGACGAGTCCGAAGATTTTGAGATCCGTCCCGAAGATTACGAGATGCAGGTCTACCGTTCCTCCGGTGCCGGCGGCCAGAAGGTCAACAAGACTTCTTCTGCCGTTCGTCTGATCCATAAGTCCGGCATCGTGGTGTCCTGCCAGACCGAGCGGAGCCAGTTCCAGAACAAGGAGACCTGTCTGCGGATGCTGCGGTCCAAGCTGGTGGAGATCCGGGAGCGGGAGCATCTGGCCAACATCGCCGACATTAAGGGCGTTCAGCAGAAGATCGAATGGGGCAGCCAGATCCGCAACTATGTCTTCATGCCTTACACCCTGGTAAAGGATACCCGCACCGGCTGCGAAACTTCCAATGTCAGCGGCGTCATGGACGGCAATCTGGATCCCTTCATTGAAAGTTACCTGAACTGCCTGGCTACCGGAAACTGGGTGCAAAAGTAAGAAAAAGCGAAGTTTGCTCTTGCTATTTCCCAAAACCTGTGCTATACTATATGGGCTATTATGAGGTTCGTGCAAGTGCAGGAACCATCTATCATTCGCTGATCCGCGAATTCTGGCGGAGGGAGGTTACTGAAAATGGGCGTTTTTGAAACTATTCTGATCGTTGTGGAAGCTCTGTGCTCCGTTGCTCTGATCGCAGTTGTTCTGCTGCAGTCCGGCAAGGAGGCTGGCCTGTCTGGCGCACTGACCGGCGCTTCCGAGTCCTATATGAGCAAGAACAAGAAGGGCAATCTGGATGCCAAGCTGGCTGCTTCTACCAAGTGGCTGGCCATCGCATGGGTTCTGCTGACCCTGGCTCTGAGCCTGGTGTAATTTCAAAACCGAAGGGCCACGGATCATTCCGTGGCCCTTTCTTGTATAGAATGCCCATTGAACCGGATGGGGGCGATGTGGTAAGATATAGAAAACAAACGAGGAAAGCTCAGAGAAAGGATAAAAAGCCATGAAGCCTTTGATCGCAGATGTGCATATGCACTCCATTATGAGCGGCCATGCTTTCGGCACGGTACGGGAGCTGGCCCAGGTGGCAGCCCAGCGGAATTTGCAGCTCATCGGTGTTACCGAGCACGGCCCCGGGATCCCGGGAACCTGTGACCCGCTGTATTTCCGGAATTTTACCGATGCGCCCCGGGAACTCTACGGAGTGGAGATGCTCTACGGCAGCGAAGTGAATATTTTGAATGATGGTACGGTGGATCTGGATGACCGGCACCTGAAATGCCTGGATTATGCCGTGGCGGGCATCCACGGGTTGTGCTATGAGGATGTGGGAGCCGTGAAAAACACGGACAATGTGATCTCCGCCATGGCCTATGAGAAGGTCAAATTCATTTCCCACCCCGATGCGGATAATTTCCCCATGGACTACCCTGCTCTGGTGCAGGGGGCGAAGGAATATGGTGTTGCTCTGGAAATGAACAACAGCTCCCTGCGCAAGCCAAAACTCCGCCCCGGTTGCGTGGAAAATTACAAAAAGATGCTGCCATTGTGCATGGAATACGGCGTACCCATCGTGGTGAATACGGATTCCCATGATCCCCATCAGGTGGGGGATTTCACCATGGCCCTGAAACTGTTGGCAGAGATCGGCATGGATGACAGCCTGATCCTCAACAACGATTTGGCAAAGCTTAAGGCATTCCTGTTGGGATAAAGGTAGATTTTTCCTGCAGGCTATGCTACAATAGCCGGGAAATTATGGATAAGGAGCGATTATCATGGAAACGAAACGACTGGCGGGACTGAAGCCCGAAGCAGTGTTCGGCTATTTTGAAGAGATCTGTGGCATTCCCCACGGTTCCCGGAATACCAGAATGATCTCCGATTATCTGGTGAATTTTGCAAAAGAACAGAACCTGAAATACATTCAGGATGAATTTGACAACGTGATCCTCTTTGGTGAGGGCACCTGCGGTATGGAGGATCATCCTCCCGTGATTTTGCAGGGGCATATGGACATGGTTTGTGAAAAGGACGCAGACTGTCCCATTGACATGGCAACGGAAGGCTTGGACGTGACCCATGACGGCAATGTGGTCTTTGCCCGGGGCACCACCCTGGGGGCGGACAACGGCATCGCTGTGGCACTGGCCATGGCCATTCTGGCGGACAAGACCATTCCCCATCCCCCGCTGGAAGTCATCGTTACCACAGACGAAGAGATTGGCCTTCTGGGTGCATCCAGCGTGGATCTCAGCGAGCTGAAGGGCCGCACCATGATCAATCTGGACTCGGAAGGTGAGGGCATCTTCACCGTCTCCTGTGCCGGTGGCAGCACCGTACACATGGGTCTGGCGGTGGATCGCCGGGCGGTTTACGGCCCCTGTGTCCGGCTGGTGGTGGATGGCCTGCGGGGCGGTCACTCCGGTGCGGATATCCACTTGAACCGGGGCAATGCCAATAAGATCATGGGCCTGTTCCTGGACCGGATCCAGAAGATCATGCCCCTGTGCCTGACCAGCCTTTCCGGCGGTGCCAAGGACAATGCCATTCCCCGTTCCTGCCAGGCAACGCTGGTGGCAATGGGCATCCATCTGGAGCGGATCAATACCATTGCGGAAGAATTGCAGGCGGAGATCCGGCAGCAGTATGACGAGCCGGATGTGACCATTCAGGCTTTTGACGTGGATGCCCTGGGTGGCAACAGCCTGTCCACGGAGTCCACTGCGAAAATCATCAGCCTGCTGTGCGCCTGCCCCAACGGTGTCCAGTCCTGGAGCCAGGACATGGAAGGCCTGGTGCAGACCAGCCTGAATCTGGGCGTGATCAAGCTGGGGGAGCGGTTCAGTGCCACGTTCTCCGTCCGCAGCAGTGTGACTGCGGAAATGCAGGAGCTGCAGGAACAACTGCGCAAGCTGGCAGAGATGTTTGAAGCTTCCTACGAGCAGGAGGGAGAATATCCCGCCTGGGAGTATAAGAAGGAATCCCGGCTCCGGGAGGTCATGGTGTCTGTTTATCAGCAGATGTTTGACCGGGAACCCAGAGTGGAAGCCATCCATGCCGGTCTGGAATGCGGCCTGTTCAGCCAGAAGCTGCCGGGTCTGGACTGCGTGTCCATCGGCCCCCAGATGCACGACATCCACACCAGCCGGGAACGTCTGGAGATCGCCTCCACGGAACGCACCTGGAATTTCCTGCTGGAAGTGTTGAAGAATCTGTAATGTCAAATCCTCCGGCTAAGCCGGAGGATTGATTAAACACTGGAAGGGCATTTTACTGGCGGACATCTAAAGAGACGCACCGAATATTCTTTCGATTGCATTGATTGCTCCGCTGCCCGTAAACGGGCACTTCCCCTTCTATTGCTTCGTTGTACTAATTTGTAAATGCCTTTGCTTGTAGCTCGCTTCGCTCGATGCTTGAAGCTAAAGCTTTTTTGGCGGGGTACCTCCACTGGCATAGCTGGTGGTTTCCCTAACCAATGAATATCCGCATGATCGTGTAAATGGGATGATCTTATTCGGTCAGTATAAGCACTTTCATATTTGGTTTGGTGATATTTATATGGGGTGAATAATTTGAACATATATAAATTTTTCGACTCTGATATAGCGGGGCAGGCAGAATATGATATTTCCGGGGAGCGGTATCAACAGCTATTGCAGTCGTGTTTTAAATATTGTGCCACTGTATCGGTAATCGTTTCTTTGAACTGTCTGGAACGTATCCAACCATGGGAACCATATAGAATCCCTGTTACTATGGATGTGCAAAAGGTGTATTCCCATTATGGATTGCCGGAAGATGGAAGCACAAGTAAAACCGATTCATACGAAGTAAGACATTATATGTTAACTTCACAGATGAAACGCATGCTCCAAGACTACACAACCAGTCTGTTTCAGTGGGCGTGTGCTTGGGGATATCATAATCCTGACGATATTTCCTTTTATCGATTGGATGGCAGCGTTTTTTTCTCATCTCTGATCCATGAAGGCGAATGCACATTGTTTCTGAAAGAAAACGAGAACTTTCGTGCTGTTATTTCACAAGAGGGTTGGATTCTGGTATAAGCAAAACAGGGGTTTTCTACAGTCTGAAATGATCCGCCATTTGGCGGGTCATTTTTGCATCTTTTTTCATTCAGCATTTTGCATTGTGCATTCAGCACTTCTTCCTGACCAGTCCTTTCACCCAACGAATATCCTCCTGGCCGAGGATGTTCAGCAGGTACAGCAAACTGCCGAACAAAAGCAGGTAAGCCATCACCCGTCCGGGAATATTGGTCAGGAAGGAAGCTCCCCAGGCGGCGGCGATCCCGGCGGCGCAGGACAGGGCCGGCAGGGAAAAGGGAATGGACTCTCCCGTGATTTTCAGCAACCGCCGCAGACTTAAAATGAAATTCAGCACATGGGTAGCAAGAAAGCTGACAAAATACCCCTCCATGCCATAGTTTGGGAGCAGGAGAAACAGCAGTGCCACATCCAGGGAAGAGGTGAGGATATTGTAGCGGACGCAGATCTTCTGCTGACCCAGGCCTTTGGTCATGGCATCGGTGATGGCGTCGCAGTAGAGCATGGGCGCCAGTGGGGCGTAGAGTTGCAGATAGGCACCGGCCTGGGTGTTGTGATACAACGTTTCGCACAGGGGCTCTGCCAGCAGCCAGAGCAGACCACCGAAGGTCAGACCATAGACCATGGCCACTTTCAGGCTCCGCTTTACCAGATAGGAGATCCGCTCCCGGCTGTCGGCTGCGGCGCACCGGGCCAGTTCCGGAATCAGCAGTTCTGCCAGTCCAAAGAGGATACAGGCGGGGAACATGAGCAGGGGAAACACCATACCGCTGACCAGGCCGAAGGCTGCCAGGGGTTCCGCTTCCCCGGGATACAGGGCAAGCCGCTTGGGCACCATGAGATTTTCTGTGGTGCTGATGCCGCTGCGGCAGACATCCGCCAGGGCCAGTGGCAGGGCGGCCAGGAGAATACGCTTGCCTACAGGGATCTTCTGCCCAATTTGGGGATGTTCCCGGAGCCGCAGAACCAGCAGGCACAGCAGCGTCAGGCAAGCTCCGGCACTGCTGCCCAGGATCACACACAGGCAGGCCCGCCCGGCATCCTGCCCTGCCCAGAGTTTCAGGCTTCCCATGGTGACGGCCATGGAGAACAGCTGCTCCGTGACCTCCACGGCAGCCAGCGTGCCAATGCGGTTGGCAGCGGTGAAATAGCCACTCATAACCCCGCACAGGCAGGTCACCGGCAGAAAGGCGGAGAAGAGCTGCAGGGCCGGGATTGTCCGCAGATCCCCGATCCAATATTCTGCAATGGTTGGGGCAAAGCGATACAGCAGCAGGGAAAGGCTTCCACTGAAGGCAATGCTGTACAGAAAGCAGCCGGACAGGATCCTGCTGACAAACTGGGGACGTTTCCGGCCCAATTCTTCGGCGGTCAGGTACATGGTGGCCGTCCGCACACCGGCCATACCGGCCACCAGTGCCAGATTCCCCACGGACAGCACCAGTTGCAGCAGCCCCACCCCGGCGGCTCCCAGAGCGGCAGAAATGTAGACCTGAAAGCTCGTCCCCACGAACCGCAGGAGCAGATTTACCCCGGTGAGCAGCAGGGCGGAATAAAACATCGGAATGGTTTTGGGCAAAGGGATCCCCTCCTTGTCCAAAGTGTATGCAGACAGGGAGGGGATAGAACAGTGAATAGTTGATAGTTAACAGTGGACAGTTGACAGTTATAAACTGTCGGGTACGAATTCCTTGCAATACATGCTCAATGGACACTCGCTGCATTTGGGATTCCGGGCAGTGCAGCAGTCCCGGCCGAAGAGGACGATGCGGTGACAGAAATCGGAACTTTCCTCCGGCGGGAGAATGGCACGGAGCTGCTGTTCCACCTTTTCCGGCTCCTTGCCATGGCTTAAGCCCAGACGGCCGCAGATGCGGATGCAGTGGGTGTCGCAGACCACGCTGCCCGGGGTGCCGTAGAGGTCACCCAGCAGCAGGTTGGCAGTTTTTCGGCCCACGCCGGGGATCCGCAGAAGCTCTTCCATGGTGCCGGGAACCTTGTCCTGATAGTCCGTCAGCAGCATTTGGCAGCCCAGAACGATATCCCGGGCCTTGTGCTTGTAAAAGCCACAGGAATGCACCAATTCTTCCACATGGGAAATATCCGCCCCGGCCATGGCTTCCAGGGTGGGATAGGCAGCAAACAGGTTAGGCGTCACCAGATTCACCCGGGCATCGGTACACTGGGCAGAAAGCCGCACGGCGATCATCAGCTCGTAGTCTTTTTCATAGTGCAATGCGCAGGGTGCTTCCGGGTATCGCTGCTTCAAAATATCGATGATGGCATTGACCTTCTGTTCCATGGTGCACTTCCTCTTTCTTTTTCTTGAAATATAGCATGTTTGTCGGGGAAAATCAATCCCCCAGCACCTCCGCCGTCAGGGCGGAAATTTCATAGGCGGTGCGCTCTTCCGTGCCGGTTTCCGTGACCTTGGTGTAAAGGCGGCTTTGAAGCCGGCCTGTGAGCGTAATGACATCCCGGGTGTGGCATTGGGCGATTTCCTGAGCTGTTCGTCCCCAGAGGATACAGGGCAGATAATCCGACCGCCGGAAGGCCCGTTTCACTGCCAGCATCACGTCGCAGATCTCCCGACCCAAGGGGGTGCGGCGGTAGGTTGGTTCCCGGCAGAGGGTGCCTTCCAGGGTCACATCATTGATGGGTTCCCCATCCTCACAGACAATGGCATTGGCAAAGACAAACACCAGCAGATGCCGCTTGCCGTCGGTGCGGATATTGTGGGAGCGGATCTGACCGGAGACGGTGAACATGCTGCCGTTTTCCAAATCAATGGCGTTTAGCAGGTTTTCTTCCGCCATCACCGGCAGAATATCCACCGCCCCGGACAACCGGGGAACCTCCAGAAAAAACCGAAAAAACCGCCGGTCGTGATTTTCGTGGGAGAATTCCGGCATGGAAGCCAACGTGCCCCGGAGAAGGATTTGATTTGCCATATGTTCCATAGTACCACCTCAAAATTACGATGTATGGAACATCCTATGCGCTTTCTGGGCGGGGAGAACATTAAGATTCTCTTAAGCCGATTGCCAGGAAAATCGGTGGCGAATATAATGGAAAAAGAGCAGAAAGGAGCCTTTTTATGAAACGAATGTTAGGTTTGCTGCTGATTTGTATGCTGCTTTCCGGTTGCGGGAAAACCCAAACGGTGGAATCCAGCCGCCGACTGAACCTCACGGCCACCATTGACCAGGGGGCTTATTCCACCATCCCTTCGGAAGATTTGGGCGGGAATTATACGGGGGATATCCATTGCAGCCGCTTGGCGGATGTTACTGTTACCCTGGATGGAAAATCCTGGCCGCTGGCACAGGCCATCGTGGATGGCCGTATTACCGTGGAAGAACTCATCGCCTATGCCCGGATCGATGCCAGAAACGGCGTTTGCGGTGAAGTGAAGAAAACAAAAAACGGATTGACCTACTTTGTCTATTGCTATCCGGATTACTATGTCTACACGGCTTATGATGTATATGAAACACCCACAAAGGGAGATGTGCTGGTATCGGAGTTTGGCCTGATGGCACCGGGGGACATTCCCAGTTTTCTGGCAACGGATGAAAATGGGGATCCGGTGGATTTGGAAGACTGGGGGCTGACGCTGGAAGTGGCACAGGCCAGTGAGGAAACATTGACGCTGCGTATCCACCAGTCCGGCGGGCAGCAGCTGGGCAGTCTGCTGGTGGAATATGACACCTTGTACCGGGTGGAAGAAACCTCCGAAACCAGAGTGGATGCCAAGGAGGAAACCATGCGCTACTGGAACGCCGGGATCGAAGAAAACGGCACCACGGAACTGACCGTGGATCTGGCGGCAGGATATGGCGTCCTCCCAGCGGGAAATTACCGCATGGCGCTGATGGTGAAAGATGATTTTGATCCCGAAAGCGTCCATCCTTTGATGCGGGACTATTATGACCGGCAGACATATGTGGTGGAATTTACGGTAGAATGACAATAACGCCCTCCCTGTGAAGTAACAGGGAGGGCGTTGATTTGTTAGTAAAAAGGTTATTTTTGCGTAAGGAAAGTAGCAGGCTCTTTGTCCGGTGATGCGAATGCCCCCCGTATAACGTCTCAAAACGCAACAAAGAATCCTGCTACTTCTACGGATAGTATAATCGGTTATGCGCGAGAAATCAATAGGTTTTGTATGGCCGCTTACTGAATATGGCTGTGGTTATTGATATGATCCTGGCAATAGCAGTAGTAACCCTTGCACCGGGAGCAGTAGCGGAATTCCAGATCCGGGTCGGAGACATCCGTCCGGCCACAGACGGTGCAGCGGTGGGTGTAGGGGGCTTTGGGAGTGGCCTTGCTGGCTTCATAGGAACCGGCGTCGAAGGGGATGACCTTGGGGCGGGCAGTGCCCTTGGACTTCTTCCGGAACAGACGCTGGGCGTTGACCCGCCAGGACATGGGCAGCACGTTCAGCACATCCTTGCCGAAGAACAGGAAGTAGTTGGCAAGGGAAATGACGGAGAAGAAATTATAGGGGAAGGGATTGGCTACCAGGTCAAAGACCACCAGTGCCAGATCAAACAGGGCAAAGATCCGGGCCTTCACCGGAATGATGAAGAACAGCAAAAACTGAGAATCCGGGAACATGGTGGCGTAGCTCAAAAACAGGCTCAGGTTCAGATACGTTACGCTGGCGGTGCCGCCAAAGAGCATGCAGTAAACATCCATCATCACCACGCCGGTGAGGTAAAACAGGTTAAACCGCAGGGTACCCCAGAGATTCTCCATGGCTCGTCCAAGGGAATAGTAGCACAATAGGGAAACGGCGGTCAGCAGCAGTGTCCCGGTGCGGTAAGTCAGCGGGTAGGTGATGAGTCGCCAGACCTGCCCCTGTAAAATCAGTTCCCGGTCGAAATACAGCAAACTGTACAGCAGGTAATTGCCGGAAATTTCGCTCATCAGGTACACCACAGCGGTGCCCAGGGCGATATAGAGCATCAGGTTCGGCACGCCTTTGTTCCGGTTCTGATAGCAGAAAAGCTCGAAGCGTCTGCGAAGATTTTTCAAGATGTTCAACTCCTGTTCAGTTTTTTTAACATTTTACCAGTTGTGGCGGAAAAAGTCTATAGCGCAATTGTGAACAATTGGAACAAAGGCCAAACAAAGGTCTTGACAATTTCAAAAAAGTAAGTAGAATAAGGAAAGAAAATTGCATACAGCCTTATCAAGAGTGGTGGAGGGAACGGCCCGATGAAACCCGGCAACCTGTCCGAAAGGAAAAGGTGCCAAATCCGGCGGCAAACGAAAGATGAGGATTCGGTTTTTACGCACATCGGATCTTCGGTGTGCGATTTTCTTTTTGCGTAACACGATTTTTTTGTAACGTCAGAAAGGAAAGAAAAAACAATGGAAAAAAGACTGTTTACCTCCGAATGTGTGACCTGCGGCCATCCGGACAAGGTGGCGGATGCCATCTCTGATGCCATTCTGGATGCTTGCCTTGCCCAGGATCCCGGTTCCCGGGTGGCCTGTGAGACCATGGTCACCACCAATTTGTGCATCATCTGCGGCGAAATTACTACGAAAGCACAGGTAGACTACGAAGCTGTAGCACGGGAGACCATCCGGCGCATCGGCTATGTGTACCCTGGTGACGGCTTTGATGCCGACAGCGTTCAGGTTCAGTGCCACATCCACACCCAGTCGGCGGATATTGCCCTGGGTACCAATGATGAGGTGGGTGGTGCTGGAGATCAGGGTATGATGTTCGGCGGCGCCTGCACCCAGACCCCGGAGAGAATGCCCCTGAGCGCCGCTCTGAGCCGGGCTCTGTGCAACCGGTTGACGGAGTGCGTCCGGTCTACTGATCTGCTCCGGCCCGACGGCAAGACCCAGGTCACCGTGGAGCTGGATGAAAAGGGCAACGTGCTGGGCATCGATACCGTGGTGGTATCCATCATGCACAGCGCAGACTTTGAAATGAGCGAGTTGCGCCGGTACATCCGGGAAGGGGTCATTGCTCCGGTGCTGGAAAGCTATGGATTCCGTGTGGAAGATGTGGCCCATATCCACATTAACCCCACCGGCAATTTCGTCATCGGCGGTCCCAACGGTGACACTGGCCTTACCGGACGGAAGATCATCGTGGATACCTACGGCGGTTTCTTCTCCCACGGCGGTGGTGCCTTCTCCGGAAAAGATCCTACCAAAGTGGACCGCAGTGCTGCCTATATGGCCCGGTACATGGCCAACAATCTGGTGGTAGCCGGACTGGCCACCAAGGTGCAGGTGCAGTTGGCTTACGCTATTGGCGTGGCACAGCCCGTATCCGTGCTGGTGGACAGCTTTGGCACCGGCATTATTCCGGACAGCCGGATGACGGAGCTGCTGCGGGAAACCTGTGACCTGACCCCCGGCGGCATCATCCGGAAATTAAATCTGCGGCGGCCCATTTACGCCGCTACCGCTTCCGAAGGCCACTTCGGCATTGCAGACAGACCCTGGGAACAGACGGATCTGGCAGAGTGCTTGCGGGAGATGGCGAGAGCAGAATGAGTGGAAAGGAGGACGAAATTTCGTCCTCCTTTTTGATCTTCTCTTTTCAAAAAGGAGAGAATGTGGTATGATAGGGAAAACAAAAACTGGGAGGAATCCTTATGCTGGATTATATCCGAATTGCCTGCGCCGTCCCTGGGGTCAAGCCGGGAGACGTGGAGCAAAATGTCGCGCAAATCTGTGACTATGTGCGAAAGGCCGATGAAAAGAATGCAGACATCGTCCTGTTCCCGGAACTGGCGGTGACGGGCTACAGCTGTGGCGATCTGTTTTATCAGGAAGCTTTATTGTCGGCGGCGGAGAATGGTCTGAAGCGGATTTTGGCAGAATCGGCGCAATGCCCTGACCTGACGGTGGTGGTGGGACTGCCGGTGCGGATGGGCTCCAAACTGGCCAACTGTGCCGCCGTCATCGGCAACGGTTGCATCCGGGGGTTGGTTTCCAAAACCTATATGGCAGACCACGACGGTTGCCGGGAAAGTCGCTGGTTCAACCCGGTGGAAGAAGGAACTATGACCATGCTGGCGGGGCAGGAGGTCACGGTGGGCACCGACATGCTGTATCATGTGGGGGAGACTACCGTTGGCATTGAGATCTGCGAGGATATGTTTGCGCCTGTTACCCCGGCGGTGTTCCATGCCCTGAATGGTGCGGAAGTGATTTTGAATCTCTCTGCTTCCACGGAAATCGCCGGAAAGCGGAATATGCGGGCGGAACGGATCAAGGCCCAATCTGCAAACTGCATCAGTGTGTATGCCTATGTGTCTGCCGGATACACGGAATCCACCACGGATGCCATTTACGCCGGTCACAGCGTCATTGCGGAAAACGGCAGGATTCTGAACCAAAGCCGGGATGTGGTATCTTCGGACTATCTGCTGGTGCAGGACTGCGATTTGGGAAAGATCCGGTCTATGCGCCGGAAAAACAGCACCTTCCGCAATGCTTCCCAGCGCTATGCCGGGGGCATGCTGACCCTTTTGGGCGGCCCGGAAAAACTCCGGTCAGACGGAAGCCTGTATCCTCTGACCAGAGAACCCTTCCTGCCGGAAGGGCTGGATGCCAAATGGGAGCACTGCCGCCAGATGTTCCAGCTTCAGGTCACGGGTTTGAAGCAGCGGCTGAAGGCCATTGGCAATGCCAATGTGGTCATCGGCATCTCCGGTGGACTGGATTCTACCCTTGCCCTGCTGGTGGCGGTGGAAGCCATGTATCAGCTGGGGCGGCCCGCTACCGATGTTTACGGCGTGACCATGCCCTGTTTCGGCACTTCTGACCGCACCTACAACAATTCCTGGGAACTGATGCGGAAGCTGGGCATCAGCAGCAGGGAGATCGTCATTAAAGATGCAGTGCATCAGCACTTCCGGGACATCGGCCATGACGAGACTGTCCACAATGCCACCTATGAAAATGCTCAGGCCCGGGAGCGGACCCAAATCTTGATGGACTACGCCAGCGTGGTGGGGGGCATCGTGCTGGGTACCGGTGACCTTTCGGAACTGGCACTGGGTTGGTGTACCTATAATGGGGACCATATGAGCATGTATGGGGTCAACGGTTCTGTGCCCAAGACCCTGATCCGCTGGATCATCGATGCCGTATCCCGGACGGAAACCTTTGCCTCCTGCCGGGAGGTGCTGGCGGATATTCTGGACACCCCCATCAGCCCGGAACTGTTGCCTCCGGATGCAGAAGGTAAAATCAGTCAACAGACGGAAGATCTGGTGGGCCCCTACGCCCTTCATGACTTCTATATCTATTACGCCCTGAATGATGGCTTTGCCCCGGAGAAGATCTATACCCTGGCATGCCGGGCATTCGAAGGAGAATATCCTCCGGAGACGATCAAAAAGTGGCTGGTCAGCTTCTACCGCCGGTTCTTTACCCAGCAGTTCAAGCGCAGCTGTATGCCCGATGGCGCCAAGGTAGGCCCCATCAGCTTAAGCCCCCGTGGGGATTGGGTCATGCCCAGCGATGCAGCCGCCAGAGTGTGGTTGGCAGAAGCGGAAAAACTTTGATTTTTTTACAAATTGCCGCCGTGCAGAGAAAACCTCTGCACGGCGGCTTTCTGTGTTATAACAGGATGGGCTGCATCTGCTTTCCTTCCAATGCCAATTCCAGCGCCTGGGGAAGTTTGGTGAAATCGGCCACCATGCTGGTGGGTTTGTTTTGGGCATCATCCTGGCCGAAGGGAACAAAATAGTAGTGTTTTCGGCCAAGGAGCTTTCCAATATTCTCCGCTGCCCCGGCCAGGGCATCGTTGGTGGAGACTGCCAGCAGAATGGGGCGACCATTTCGCAGATGGCTCTTGGCGGCCATGGTCACCGGGCCGTCGGCAATGCTGCCCGCCAGCTTCGCCAGAGTATTTCCGGTGCAGGGAGCAATGACCAGAATGTCAAACAGTTTTTCAGGGCCGATTGGCTCCACCTGCGCCAGGGTGTGTAACGGTTCCCTGCCACAGATATCCCGAAGGGTTTCGATATGTTCGGCGGCGGTGCCGAACCGGCTGTCTGTGGTACAGGCGGCTTCTGATAAAATTGGGGTCACCTGATAATCCCGGCTCAGCAGCTCCACAATGGGAAATACTTTGTGATAAGTACAGAAAGAACCACAGAGGGCAAACCCTACCTGCAAGAAAATTCCTCCTTCCAGTAAGCGATCAGGGTGTTGGCAATGAGTGTTCCGGAGGACTCCGGAGCATAGACCCCGGGAAGCCCCGGTGCCGGGATCACATGAGGACCGGAAAGCCCCGGCTGAGATGCCAGTTCGATTTGGATACAGTGTCCTGCGGAAGACAAAGTTTCTTTCGGGATCACCGGTTGGGGCACGGTATTGAACAGTAGTCGGGTTCCCTTCAAAAT
The DNA here is from genome assembly GCA_964468195.1 of uncultured Oscillospiraceae bacterium. Taxonomy (GTDB): domain Bacteria; phylum Bacillota; class Clostridia; order Oscillospirales; family Oscillospiraceae; genus Faecousia. The sequence goes on from CAYXUI010000028.1 coordinate 22,444, forward strand.
TTGGGGAATTTCCGTCATATCCACAGCGCGATACCCCAGCGCCCACAGCATACAACGATCTTTCTCCTTCCGGGCAGCCACGGTAACGGGGCAGTGAAGCCCTTTCAAAAGTTCAGTCAGACATTTTCCAATCCGTCCCCAACCGACGATCAGGGTGGGCGTATCGGCAAAGGTGGTTTGTAAGTACGGTGCGGCCACCTGCAAAGCGCAGTGGGCGGTGATGGCAGCATTGGCAGACAGGTAGGGTTCCAGAGTCAACAGATCGATTTTGTCGTAACCGGCCAGAGCGGGCTGTCCCAGTTTTCCGCCAATGACGCAAATATCCTCCGGCAACATGGAAAGCAAATCCCCGGCATCTCCGCCGCCCCGGAGTGTGCCACTGCTGGTAAAACTGGGAACGTCCAGCAGTAAATGGGTCACATCCGGCGACGGGTGATCGGTAAATGGAAATCCGGCAGCCTGCAAAGTATCCGCAGCATACCGGCAGGCCTGGGTCGTTCCGGCACTGTAAAGCAAGAGATTTTTCAAAGGCATTCCTCCTTTGCCCCAGAATATGCGGCGGCGATTGCTAAGGTGCTTGATTTTTCCGAAGGATTTTGTATAATGAAAGTAAGAGGTGAAGAATATGCAAAGACTGGGATTCATTCACGATATGATGGATGTGAAGGTTCTGATTCTGTTTGTCATGGCCCGGGTCAGTTACCCCGTGAACATTCAGCAGATCTATGAACTGTGCTATCAGGATGACTGCCTGAGCTATTTTGATGTGTGTACTGCCGTTCCGGAAATGGTGAAGTCCAAGCATTTGAAGGAAACGGAAAATGATTGCTATGAGATTACGGAGAAAGGTCGGGCTGATGGCTCCCTGACGGAGGATTCCATTGCCTTTACCGTGAAGCAGCGGGCGGAAAATGCCGTAGCCAAATTCAACCGCCAGATCCGCCGGAGCAGTTTCGTCAAGACGCAGATCATTCCCCGGGAAACCGGCGACTTCTCGGTGATCATGGCCCTGGACGATGAAATGGGGAACCTGATGACCCTGGAACTGCTGGCTCCGGATCAGCGGCAGGCCGTGCGGCTGGGAAAGCTCTTTGAAAAGAAGGCGGAAGCTGTCTATAATCTGACCATGGCGGAACTTCTGGACGAAGAAGATGAAATTGAAGAGTGACAGCCCTTGTCGGTTTTCCGGAATCGTGGTATAGTATAACTACACCGGATGACCGGTGACACGAAAGGAGCTGCCGCATATGAAATTTCAGTTTAGAGAAAAGAAAGTTAAACTCCCCGGCAATGTCCATGCTTATGCTGAAAAGAAAGTAATGAAGCTGGCACGGTATTTTGAGGAGGATGCGGAAGCGTTGATCGTATTCTCTGTAGAGAAGAACCGGAATAAGGCGGAGCTCACCGTTCATGGCGCAGGCACCTGGTTCCGGGCAAGCGAGAGTACCTCGGATATGTTTGCATCCATCGACGCAGCAGTTGCCACCATTGAGGGCCAGATCCGTAAGAACAAGACCCGTCTGGCCCGCCGGCTGAAGCAGGATGCCTTCGTGCGCAGCGTGCAGGAGGAGACCAACTTTGTGCCGGAAACCACCGAGGAAGATCTGAGTATTACCAAAACCAAGAAGTTTGCCTTTAAGCCTATGACCCGGGAAGAAGCAGTGATGCAGATGAATCTGCTGAACCATGATTTCTTTGTGTTCCGGGATGAGAATAACGGAGGAAGCTTTGCGGTGGTATATCGCAGAGAAGATGGTGGTTACGGCCTGATCGATGATGCCGAGTAACAGATAGAGAAAAGCGTCAGGGAGCCTCGAAAGAGGCTCCCTTAGCGTTTGTAAAGGCTTTTGAAAAAAGTTGCCGAAATTTGTAAAAAAGTGCTTGACAAATGGTTGGTGGCGTGGT
>CAYXUI010000029.1:0-23768 GCA_964468195.1 uncultured Oscillospiraceae bacterium
TCTATACCCTTACCCATTTTTACAATGATTACCGAATAGACAGGATTCCATATCTCGTTGCTGCCTCATCGAAAGTCTTTGAAAAGGGAATAATTTCCGGGTTTTTAATTATGTATGTTTTTCCCGCTATTTTCATTTTAAATCCGGCTGAAGGCAAAAAGCGAAAAGTATATGTAGCATTTTCCGTCGTTACGATTACGGTTGGATTTCCCCCGGCAATTCTGGCGCCGAAGATTGGGGGAAGAAGATCTCGTTTCATTTCCAAAGCTGCAAAAAAATCGAGCCATTCTGTAATCAGGTCTTCATCCGTTAAAACCACGCCTCTGGCAGAATCGCCTGTTTCTTTTAAGGTGATTTCCGTAATCATTTCGTGCTGAAGACCAGAGAAGTATTCGATATCGTAAATGCCAATCCATTTTGAATAATGACTCAACAGAATAATTGTCGTAATCAAAAGGGATATCAGCACACCATATGCCACGATAGCTTTCTTTTGGATCTTCATTTACTCACCTTTTCCTATAGAATAACAGACCTTTTTCATAAAGCATGTAACGATTACCATTTGCTCACATTTTCTTCTTTTCTACGCTCTTCGCAAACGAATGCTAATAAATCTGTTCCACTTGTCGAATCGTGCCTGTATCCGTATCCCGAAAGGTGAACGTCACGCTTTCGCCACAACTGCTCTGTGACACAAACATCATCGGAGAAGATTCTCCCATTGGCCATTCCGGTTCCTGGCACCATCGTAGGTACTGATGGGAAGAACTGGGAAAGTGATTTCGTAAAGAAGCCTTGGCCGCTTTTACGCGTTTGGTTTTTGCCATGGTATTCGGAAATGCCGCTAACACATCATCAATATACCCTTCCACTTCCGGGCCGCCAATGGATTCTCCCACAGCTTTTTGATAAATAAGCGCTTCTTCGTCATAAAAGGAAGTTGGAACAATATCCGGGAAAGCAATCACTATGATTGCTGCGATCGCCCGGAAATGCCACAAGATATCCAGCCACTTCGGCTTATACGCATTTTCCTCATCGAAAGAATCACTGGCTTCCATAAACTTAAGAACTGACCCGCCATAGTGCTTATGTACCGCATGACGAATATAGGAATATGGTGCCGAATTCCACTCTTCCCGTGGGGCATTTTGCAAGTCAATCAGGGAGTCCAGCCATTTGCCAATGTCCGGATCGGAATACCACGCTTTTTTAAATTCCTCCGCCCCAACTTGACCACTGACATAGTCAAGAACAATCTGCATACTTCCTCCAATTAAAAAACCATCAGTTTGCAAGCTTTTCCACGCCAACAATGATATTTGTGCGTGTTTCATAGCACACCAGGTATTCTGTTCCTTCCTGAAAACCTTCCGGAAGGATTTCTTTCTTTGACAGCAAATCCAGATAGACAACCTTTTTCTTACTACTGATTTCCGCAAAAGAATACTCCATTGTCAAAGGAAGTGGCGGTGCTACACGAGAATTCCGATACGATTCATAGAAAACACCCTGAAAGGAATCTATTTTAGGCGCCAGCAAACATGTTGCATAATAAGCCGCCATACCGCATCCGTATAAAACGCATAAAACACCTGCGGCAAAACACTCCTTGCTGAATGATTTCCTTCGGAATCCCGAAACCAAAAGGCAAGCAAGGCCCAGCAGTATGATCATTCCTGCTACGCCCCATATTCTGTAAACAATACCGCTATAATTCAACACAGTTTCCCCCTGAATCGGTCACATTCACATTGTTATATATTAGTATATCAAAAAATCGCAAAGAAATCTACCCACTCCAATGCCCGCCCGGACATTTTCTGCCGAACGGTGCTTTTCCTTTATGGGAACACCCCAGTGTGCACGCTCCGGAGATCTGCGCATAAACTGTCCTATAAGCGTTTGTGCTTATCTCAATTCAGGAGGTATTCCCATGTCAGAGCGAATTACGGACACCCTGCGCTGCGACCCCGGCGATTTGCGGCAGGCCATGTCCATCCACACCCGGAAGATCACCGACGCCTGTCGGGATAAGGACTGCATCGAAGATCTGCAAATCTACTTAACCACCGGCTCTCAGGCCATTCTGGACACCGCCGCCAACGCTCGGGTGCGGTGCGCCGAACTCATTACCACCTACATCGATGTGGAGCCGGTGGCTTTTGACCGGTGCCACTATTGCATTGACCTGACCTTCTACTATCGGGTGCTGGCAGATGCCATGGTGGGCACCACCCGGCCTGCCATGCTCTATGGTCTGGCGGTGTTCACCAAGCGGGCCGTCCTCTGCGGGGAGGACAGCCGTGCCCACGTCTACCGCAGTGATACCCGCCTGGGCAGCTTCGACGGGGCTTCCCTGCTGCAGGCCAACCGCCCCACGGCGGTGGTGGAGGTACTGGATCCCATGGTGCTTTCCTCCAAGATCCGGGAGGTCGGGGGTTGCGGCTGCGAAAATCCCGTCAATGTTCAGGTGCCGGATGCCATCCGGGAGCTTTTTGACGAGCCTCTGGTGGTTTCCGGAGGACAGCGGCAGCTGCTGGTGACTCTGGGGCAGTTCTCCATCGTCCGGCTGGAGCGGGATGCCCAGCTGCTGGTGCCGGTGCTGGATTACGCCATTCCCAACAAGGAATGCTGCGGCGACGGCTGCGCCTGTGCGGAGGATCCCTGTGAAATGTTCAGCCGGATTCCCTTCCCTGCTCAGGAGTTTTCTCCCCAAAACTGCGACGACGGCCCGGAGCCGCCCCCAAATTATCAGACCTGTTAACATTCTGCACAATTCACTGCCGTCAGCGAAAAAGCTGGCGGCCTTCTTTTTATGGAAAATTCCGAGTTGCTATTTTGATATCATCGTGATATCTTTCTGGTAGAAACAAAAATGAAAGGAGCGAATTCTATGTCTGAGATCATTCTTTCCAAAAACCACAACGGTATGGCCATGCTGCTTGCCCTGCTGGCCGGTGGCGTCGGCGGTATCATCCTGTTCGTCGTCGGTGTCGCCACAGAGACCATCGGCGGCGTGACCCTGGGCGTTCTGGCTCTGCTGGTCAGTCTGGCAACTTTCTTCTGTCTCCGGGGTCTGCGGGTACTGAAGCCTCAGGAAGCACTGGTGCTGACTCTCTTCGGCAAGTACATCGGCACGTTAAAAGGCGAAGGTTTCTACTGGGTGAACCCCTTCTGCTCCGCCGTGAATCCCGCCGCCGGCACCGTCCTGAGCCAGAGCGGCGATGTGAAAGCCACCACCGGAAACAGTGAAGTTCTCACCGGGAAGATGTCCCTGAAGATCATGACCCTGAGTAACAACCGCCAGAAGATCAACGACTGTCTGGGCAATCCTGTGGAGATCAGCATCGCCGTTATGTGGCGCATTGTGGACACCGCCAAAGCCGCTTTTAATGTGGATAATTACAAAGCCTTCCTGTCTCTGCAATGTGACAGTGCCCTGCGGAGCATCGTCCAGATCTATCCTTACGATTCCGCTCCCAATGTGGATACTACCGGCGATGGCATTGCCGACGACGGCAGCCTCCGGGGTTCTACGGAAGTGGTAGCCAGCCGCATCCGCCAGGAGATCCAGTCCCGGGTGGAAGAAGCCGGGCTGGAGATCGTGGACGCCCGGATCACCTATCTTGCCTATGCTCCGGAGATCGCTGCCGTCATGCTCCAGCGACAGCAGGCTTCCGCTGTGGTGGATGCCCGGAAGCTCATCGTGGACGGCGCCGTGGGTATGGTGGAAATGGCACTGGAACGACTGAAGGAAAACGGCGTTGTGGAGCTGGACGAGGAGCGGAAAGCCGCCATGGTCTCCAACCTTTTGGTGGTGCTTTGCGGCAATAAGGATGCCCAGCCCATCGTCAACTCCGGATCCCTGTACTGATGGCCGCCCAGCGAAAAGAGGGGCAGGCCCCCGAATCCACAAAAAAACAGATCCCCCTGCGGCTGTCTCCCAAGCTGTATAACGCCATTGCCGCCTGGGCGGAGGATGATTTCCGCAGTGTCAACGGCCAGATTGAGTACTTGCTGACGGAATGTGTCAAGCAACGGCGAAAAAACGGCGGTTATGTATCCACGGAGCTGGATAAACCCTTTGACCTGGATTTCCTGAAAGAGGAAGAGGTGGACAGATCGTGAAAATCCTACAAACTTCCCAGAATACCAACGACATTCTGCTGTATCTCACTGTGATCTGCCTGTGTTTTGTGATTTTTCTGCTTTACACCGCCCTGTCCAGCCGTGGCCGGACCCTCACCGGCCCTGCCACAGTTGCTTCCCGCCGGGTAGAGCACGCCCGGTTCTCCGGCGGCAAGTACAGCGGCCAGAACTGGAACTATCTGGTAACCTTCCGGCTCGCCGATGGGGAAGAAATCGAACTTTACACCGGGCAGAGTGAATACCGCCAGCTGAAAGAAGGCTTAACCGGTCAACTCAGCTGGCACCGGGATAACTTCGTCAGCTTCGATTTTGACGAAAACCAGCGAAATTACACTGGAACACCACCAATATGGTGACCACAGGAAATGCCTGTCTGAAATTCCGAAAGGAGGGTCCTCTATGTCCAAAAAAATGAAGATCAAGTACGCCGTGTGTATTCCGTTGATGATCCTTTCCCTTGTTATGGGATGGCTGAGCAGCAAGGCGATCGTTCCGGATTTCTGGGCCATTGTAGCCATAATCGTGGTGGGACTGTGTATCGTGGTGCTGCAAAGTGAGATGACCTTCTTTGCCCCACGGGAAAAAGATGACCCCTGAAAAAAACGCTTCCATCCCCGCAACAGTCGCTTTACAACAGCAACAAAGCCGCCGGAGAACCGGCGGCTTTGCTTATTCCTTTGTGGCGATCATCAGGTGATCCGAAGCCTTATAAAGGTAGATATCAACTTCCTCCAAATAGGCCACCAGGGTCAAAGTCGCACCCCGTCTGGCAGCTTCTTCTTCCGCATACCGGGCGCTTTCTTCACCAAAGAAAAGGTATGCGCTGGAATCCACATCTGCTTCATACACCGCCGGGTCACACAGGTAGGACACGGGTTCAAAAATCGCCTCATCCCAGAATCCCATTTCCACCTGGAAATCCGAAGCAATGGCAACGCCTTCCCCGGCATTCCATCCGGCGTAAGCGGTGGTATAGCCCTCTTCTGTCAGATAATTGGCGGTGACATAGGCTTTGTCGTACTTGGCAAAATAAGCCTGCATGCACACATCTTTCAGCGCGATCATGCTGGGCAGTACCATGCTCAGGACAAACGCTGCCAGTATCAGCCATTGTCCCCGGCGTTTCCGGTTTGCAAATCCGCAGGTCAGCAGCCAGGCAAGGAGAACATGGAATATAAAATAGTAAATATTGCGCACCTTCATGGTGGTGACCACGTCGATGCAGAAAACCAGCAGCAGGCTCAGCACCAGAAGTCCCAGCAGAGTTCCCCGTCCGGAAGGCGCTCTCCGCTCCTGCAGCACCAGCTCCGCACCGGATGCCAAACTCAGCAACAGCAGGATCACTCGGACCACTCTGGCCGATCCGGTTTCGCAGGCCAGCAGATCCACCAGGGTCAGCACGCCTTCCCAGGCAGCTGCGGGCATATCCGCCGGAGAGGCGATGGCCAGTGTTCCGAAAATTTCCGTCTGTTCCAGAGGCAGCAGCTGCTTACAGACAAGGCCGAGAAGATTGCACAGAAAAAGCCCCAGTGCCACCCACAGCGACCGCCGTTTCCAGGTTTCCTTCCGGCGCAGATCCTGCAAAAACCGCAGTCCCGCCATACAGACCAGCGGCCCGCTCATCACGGCGGTCTGCCGCAGACTTTGGATGCCCATGGCAAACGACAGCATACCAGTCACGGCCAGTATGACCCAAAAAGACTTCCCCACCGGAGCATCCGCCCGGAGATAGCAGCCAAAGGCCAACAGCGCATTGATCAGGTAGCAGGCATAGTAGGCGCACATGGTAAAATACAGTTGCCAGCCGGTCTCCGTTCCATAGGAATCTCCAAAATACAGTCCCAATGTCATAAAAAGCGTCAGGCAAAACAGCCTTTCCCTTGTCCCGGTGGAAACTGCCGTCAACAGCCACCGGAAACTCAGCAGCACCAAAGCGGTCATGGTCACCGCAGCCAGGGCCATGGCGATTTGGGGATGGGAGGTGACCCCATGGTAAAGGGCCGCCAGGGTCGGCGTAGCAGCCACATAAAGTTGGTTGCCAAAGAGCCATCCTTCCGGGAGCAGGCTTTTCTGCTCCCAGACCTTGGTGGCAAAGATCATATCCGTATACATGTCCGTATTATAAAAAACCGGGCGGCCGGAAAAATTGATCAGGCAGATAGCTCCCAAATAGACCAGCAGCACCCCGGCCAGGATCCAGCCAGACCAGTCCCGCCTGTGGAGCTGATTTTGTTTCTGTTTCATAATGTGCATCCTCATGGTATTTTCGATTTCCGCTATTATACAATAAACAGAAGCCAACCGCAAGGACTTTTCCCCTTTCGGCAGATTCTGTTTATCCAACTCGCTTTTCTTTACGGATGTGCAAATGCCTGGAAAGTGTGATATACTGTCCTTGGTTTAAGCGTTTAAACAAAAAGGAGGAATGGTCGTGAATCTTCAACAGCAGCACACCCTTCTGGCAGACAATTTCGCATCCTGCACCAAAATCCTCGCTGCCATTGGCGATGAGACAAGGCCGCATCTGATTCTGGAAATGCTGAAAATGGGCAACTGCCGGGGCCTTCGGGTTTGTGAAGTCACCGAAAAGACCAACCTTTCCCGGCCGGCGGTATCCCACCATTTGCAGATCCTGAAAAATGCCGGGATCGTGAAAGTCCGCAAAGAAGGAACCAAAAACTATTACTATTTCGATCCGGAAATGGAGTCCTTTGAACAGCTGATCGCAACCTTGCAGCTGGCAAGGGACATTCTGAAAACACTGCCGGATCGGAGTAAAAAAGACGAATAATCACGGAGGTAAATCTATGGAACGGATGGAAATCATGCGGCAGCGGCACAGCGTCCGCCAGTACACCGCCCAGCCCATTGAACCGGATAAGCGCTCGGTTCTGGACAGTTTGGTTCAGGAGATCAATCAGAAAACAGGGCTTCATATTCAGATGATCTATGATGACCCCAAGTGCTTTGACTCCTTCATGGCCCACTACGGAAAATTCACCGGTGTCCGCAACTACATCGCTCTGGTCGGCAAAAAGTCGGCAGATCTGGAGGAAATGCTGGGATATTACGGGGAAGAACTGGTTTTGAAGGCCCAGGAGTTGGGACTGAACACCTGCTGGGTGGCGCTGACCCACGGCAAGAGCAAGGCCGTCATCGGCAAAGGGGAAAAAATGGTCTGCCTGATCTCGGTGGGCTATGGTGTAAGTCAGGGCGTGGAACACAAAAATAAGCCCTTAGAGACGCTCTGCAATTGCTCCGGGCAAATGCCTGATTGGTTCCTGGAAGGTATGACCGCCGCCCTTCTCGCCCCCACTGCCATGAATCAGCAGAAGTTCCGCTTTGAACTACAAGCCGACGGAACCGTGAAGGCCAGCTGCGGCAGCGGCTTTTGCACCAAACTGGATCTGGGCATTGTAAAATACCACTTTGAAACCGTTACCGGCAGGAAAACCATTTAACGGATGATAAAAGTATCCGCACAAATAAAAACGGCGTGACTTTTGTCACGCCGTTTTGCTTTTTTACTCAGCCCATGGTCTTGCTACCGGGAATAGCATGTTGTGCCATGGGGGTGGACATACCTTCGGCCACGGGATTGCGCTTATCGCCGGACTTCCAGGCATGCATGGCCAGGGAGACAGCAATGACACCGTAGGAGAAGAACATCCGGATGTACTCGGAAATGGCGGAGTCGCCCACCAGTTCCGTAGCCGCCAGCGGGGCTACCACGAACAGGGTGTGGAACAGGATGACACCGATGACTGCCTGCTTGTTGGTGGCCTTCTGGACATTGGCACCGCCCACCAGAATGGCGGCAACGGCATACAAGCCCACGTTGTCCTGCTGCTGGACGGTATTGAAAGTACCCAGATTCTGCAGGAAGATCAGCTGGCCCCAGGCCGCCAGGACGGTGGAAATGCAGGTGGCGATGATGCGGGTCTTATCCACATCGATACCGGCAGAGGTGGCAACACTTCTGTTCTGGCCCACGGTGCGCATGTTCTGACCCAACCGGGTATTCACCAGCCAGTTATTAAAGAAGGCGAAGAAGCAGATAATGGCATAGGTCATGGCAGGCAGACGGACGCTGCGGTAGACCTTGTTGACACCGGGGATCATGTTAGACACCAGCATCACCAGCCCCAGCGCACCGAACTTTACCACTTTGGCAAAGCCGGGGGTGCCCTTGGCAGGCTTGTTCTTCAGGAACAGGACAGCGGCATAAGCCAGCAACGCCACAGCTCCCAGCACAACGGTATCGGACAGCAGCACCCGGGTGCCGCCCAGCATCTTGTTCACAGCAGGAATGGCCTTACCAACGAAGCTCAGCACCAGAACCAGGACACAGGCATCGGCCTTCAGGGCCGTCTTTTTCTTGTCCAGAGTACCATACTTCCGGTCGTGGATGGCCTGGGCCATGGTTGCCACCAGGAACACCACGCTGAGCACGGCAGCGGTGGTCAGGAAGCTGATATCATCCACGGCATATTTCAGATTGCCGTTCAGGTCGAAGGCATTGCGCAGACCGAAGCCACGCTCCAGCAAATTGGGGTCATCAAAGGGGATGACCCCGCCCATGATATACAGCACGAACAAACGGTACAGTCCTGCAGCGAAGAAGCCCAGCACCAGACCGGCGATCATTTCTGCGCCCTTGGTCTTGTTGAAGAGCTTGCCCAGCAACCAGCCGAACAACAGGGCAATGGGCGTGGACATCAGCACCGTCAGCAGGAAGCCGCCGATGCCGGTAAAGCCCCAGTGGACCACCCAGAAAATGGAGATCTGGGCCGCAATGGCACCGACGACGATGCCGAAGTTCATACCAAGACCTGCCATGCAGGGGATGATCAGTGCCAGTACGATGCAGGTATTTCTGCCCACCCGGGAGAACACCTCACCGGCCACATAGGAAATATTGGCCCCGGAGATCAGGATACAGGCCACACTCACCAGCACGAAGAGCAAAATGACCTTGTTTTCAAAGACGAACTGCTTTGCCGCCTCCAGAGGACGCTTCTGATTCAGTTTTTCTTTCATTAGTCGTTACCTCCTTTGGCCTGTGCCAGTGCATACAGGATCACACCATTCTGGATGATCTGACGGATGGTGTCGGAAATATCGGTACCGGCCAGCAACTGATTGGACACCGGGGGTGTAAAAATAATCAGGCCCTGATACAGGAAGGTGCCAATGAGCACATGGACAATGGTGGCCTTGGTGGTGGTGGCACCGCCGATGAGGACAGAAGCCACGCAGATGAAGCCCATGCTCAAAGGTGCGGTGTAGGCCTGCAAATAACCGAATCCCTGGGTGTAGACGATGATGCCGATGGCACCCAGCACGGTAGACAGGGCAATGCCCTTGACCCGCATCTTGTCCACGTCAATGCCGCTGGCCCGGGCAAAGGTGGGATTGGCACCGGCAGCCACGATGGCGATGCCGGTCTTGGAGCGGAAGTACAGCCAGACAAACAGGCAGGCGATGAGCACCGCCAGCACGATGCCGGTGGGGATGAAAATGGGACCGATGTTGAAGCCCAGGAAGTCATTCAGCAATCCGCCGAAGGAGGTTTCCATGGACACGGAGTTCCGCACACCCACGCCGCCCAGAGGCCAGATGATCTCGCCGCTGGAGAAAGGAGCCCGGAACCAGACAATGCACATCAGGTAAATGACAGAGTAGCCGATGTAAGTAGTGACGGTCATCTCACTGCCCTTTACCAGATTCAGCAACTTGCCATAGCCCACGCCCACGACCCAGGCGATAACCCCGGCCACGATCATGGCGAAGAACATGGAAGCCCAGGGGCCAAAGCCCGGCAGAACCGCATTGACTGCGGGAGCAACATTGAACTGGATGGACAGCAGTGCTCCCAGCAATCCGCAGACGATACCCAGAGACACGCCGAAATTGGGGCCGATGCCGCACTTGATGGAGGGGATCATGGCCAGTACCAGAATGCCCCACATGCCAAAATATTTTAAGGTAGAAGAGAAATAGGACGCTACATCAATACCATTGACTGCTGCGGTGACCACGATGGCGGCAAAGAAGCAGAACACGATGAGTCGGGGCAGGCCGATCACGTCAATGGCTTTCTTGAATTTTTCCCTGGTCATTATGCCTTACCTCCTTCATTCACGCCGGACATGGCCAGACCATACTGCGCATCGGAATCATCCGGGGCGAAAATGCCCGTAAGCTTGCCGTCAGAAACGATGGCAATGCGGTCGCACAGGGAGCGCAGCTCGTTGAGCTCGGAGGACACCATGATAATGGTCATCCCCTGCTCCCGGTTCATCTTTGCCAGCAGCTCCAGCACCAGCTTCTTGGCACCGATGTCGATGCCACGGGTGGGCTCGGAGACGATGAGCAGTTTGGGTTCCATGGTAATGGCCCGGGCCAGACAGACCTTCTGCTGGTTGCCGCCGGAAAGCCGGCCGGCATACTGCTCCGGACCGGTGCAGCGGATATCCAAGGCCTGAATCATATCCAGTGCATGCTGATGGGCAGCCTTGCCGTCAAACTGGGTAAAGGGGCCAAACTTTTTCAGGAACTTGCCCTGGACCTGCAAAGCTGTGAAGATGATATTCTGCTCGATGGACTCATCCAGCAGCAACCCCACGCCCCGGCGGTCTTCGGAGACGAAGGCCACGCCTTTGTTCAGGGCGTCACCCAGCTTGCTCGGGTCGATGGTCTCCCCGTCAAAGGTGATCTCACCGGCGGCGGGGTACAGGCCCAGGATGCCGTTGGGCACGCCGACTTTGCCCTGACCGGCCAGACCGCCGATGCCCAAAATCTCGCCCCGGCGCAGATCCAGGTCGATACCGTTGACCCGCTCACCGGGCATATCCACCCAGAAGTTCCGCAGGGACAACATGATGTCCTCGTCGGAAATGGTCCGGTTATCCTCCGCCTGATCGTCCACCAACTTTTCCACCTGACGACCGATCATCAGTTCTGCGATCCGGGCAGCGGTGGTATCTTTGGTTTCCAGCCGCTCCACAAAGGTACCATCCCGGAGAATGGTCATGGAGTCGGTAACGTCGATGACCTCGTTGATCCGGTGGGTGATGAAAATAATGGCGATGCCCTTGGAGGCTATGACCCGCATGGTATCCAGCAAGCGCTCTGCCTCGGATTCCGTCAGCACGGCGGTGGGCTCGTCAAAGATCAGCAGCTTGATGCCGCTCTTGTCGATCTCTCTGGCGATTTCCACGAACTGCATGTAACCGACAGGCATACCCGCCACCATGGCATAATCTTCCACCCCCAGGCCGATGGTATTCAGCGCCTTCCGGGTATCCTCTGCCATGGAGGGCTTATCCAGTTTTTCCAGGGCTGTGCCAAAAACGGAACTGGCCACGGTGGGAGAACTGATTTCCCGACCCAGCTTGACATTTTCCGTCACAGTAAAGCCGGGGATCAGCATGAATTCCTGGTGCACCATGCCGATGCCCAGCTCCATGGCCTTGTGGGGATTGTCGATTTTCACAGGTTTGCCATCAAACTCAATGGTGCCGCCGAAGCCGCCGGTGGTATGGATGACTGGCATACCAAACAGGATGTTCATCAGCGTGGATTTACCGGCGCCGTTCTCACCCATGAGGGCATGGATCTCACCGGCCTTCACTTCCAGCTGCGCCCCCTTCAGGACTTTGTTGCCGAAGTATTCCTTGGTGATGCCCTCCATCTTCAATACATAGTTGTTTTCCATGAAATAACCCCTTTATAGGTTTTTACGGTTTTACAGTGCTCTGCGAATCAAAATTTCCAGGCATCCCCCAAGGGGATACCACAACTGTCCACTGTTTTCATAACTCCTGTAACGGATTCACATTGAGCGCTCCTGTCAAGTAAAAAGCACTCAGCGACCGGCACACCATCGTTGCACCGGTCGATCAGCGTTTTTCTCCGGATCCCGCCGGGTGTTGAGAAATGCGCCCATCGATCAAAGACCGATGGGCGCATTGATCTTGTCTGTTTCTATAAGGAAACGTTGTACTGCCCTGTTTGGTTTTCTACAAGGAAATTAGAAATCGTAGAAGGGGCACAGGATCATGAAGAAGTTATCCAGCTCACCAACGGACTCATCAGAGTACTTGGTGATGGAAGCGGTGTCACCGGCGATGGCACGGATTTCTGCCAGCAGAGCTTCTTCATCGCAACGGTCGGTGATCTCGCCTTCGATCCACTTCTGCGCGTAGTTGAAACCGGCTTCGATCATAACCATGTTGACGGGAACTTCCCAGGTGGACATACGGCCGGTGTTTCCATACTCAGCGACCTTGGCCTTGATCTGCTCCAGCATGTAAGGCACATCGCCTTCGTGACCTTCCGTGGAGATGTTAAAGGCAGAGGGGTAAGCGTGGTAGGGAGAGGGGCAGCACTGCTGGGGATAGATGGCACCCAGTTCTGCGATCTGCTGGATCAGAGGAACCTGCATGGAGCAGTTGGTGCAGAAGAAAGCGGTATCCTTGCCGTACTGGTCAACGTAGACCTTGATGTTCTCGGTGATCCAGGCCTGGGCACCGGTAACACCGGCATCACCGGTGGGATCGGGAGCAGTGGCTTCCACGTATTCAATGCCGTTGGCAGCGCAGTTCTCCTTGAACAGCTGCTGACGGGCGGAGATGGTAGCGTAGCCCAGATGACGCTCGAAGGAAATGTGCACGAAGGTCTTGGCGCCCTGCTTCACAGCCTGCTCGATGATGGTACGACCCATCTGGATCTCATCGACCAGCATGACGATGTCGGAAGCGGCAGCGATAACGCCGGGATCTTCCGCCGCAACACCACAGATGAACAGGATGTCGTCACGGGTCTCCTTGACCTTCTGAATGGCGGCGGTGGCACCGGGAACGGCCTGAACAAAGACGATGGCCTTCACATCGGGGTCAGCAGCCATGTTGGTAACAGTAGCGATGGTCTGCTCGGTCTCAGTGGAGAAGTTGTCAGGGTAAGTAGCGGTAACGACCATGTCGCCGTACTTAGCCTTCAGGTTCTGTGCAGCCTGGTATTCTTCTTCGCCCTGAGAGACGGTACCGGTAACGATACCGATCTTATAGTCGGCGGAAGAGGAGGCTTCCTCGCTGGAGCCGCCGCAGGCGACCAGAGAGAAGACCATGACCAGAGCCAAAAGCAGGGTTACGAGTCTTTTCATTTTCTTGTCCTCCAATTTCATTCCCAACTTTTCCGCATTTTCCGGTAAGAAGGGGATATTTTTGCCCAAAAGGGCGCTTTAACGCTTTACCTTGTTAAAGTTTTTGGGCTTGGGTGTGTTATAACGGAAAGCCTTTCATTTTGCAAGTAAAAATATGCCATTTTTGTACCCCGGAAATCGATTTTGGATATCTGCCAAAAAATTCACAGATTTTTCATAATTCATCTGTGCATTTTGACCGCAGTAGGCGGAGTTTTGTTCTCGCAACAAGGACAGTTTTCGTCTTTTTCCGGAAAGCTGACCCACAAAACCGTCCCGGGGTGCATTTTTCCTTGACACATTGCCCAATATCATCTAAAATTAGAATCACGAGGTAGCCCGCAAAAGCTGCCCCTGCTGCTGTCAACTCAAACTGGAAAGGTGACTGTTTATGTATCGAGTTTTGGAATTGAATCCCCAGCTGCAAAGCTTCGCCGGGGATATCGATCTGCGTATGTTCCTGTACCGCTCCACCAAGGAGCGGATCCTGGCCCCGGGCCAAACTTTGAACGATTTTGCCAACGCTTACAACTATTACGGCTTCCATCATGTGGATGGCGGCTGGTACTACCGGGAGTGGGCCCCCAGCGCCTACCAGCTGTATCTGGAAGGCGAATTTAACAACTGGAACCAAACCTCCCATCCCCTGACCAATCTGGGAAATGGTGACTGGGAGTTGTATCTCCCCGGTGACGATGCTCTGTGGGAAGGCTGCAAGGTCAAGACTGTGGTGGATGCCAACATGACCCGCACCGAGCATCTGCCCCTGTACTGCCGCCGGGCGGTGCAGAACAAGAACAACAACACCTTTGAAGCCGAAGTGGTGGACGACAAGAAGGTTTTCCCCTGGACGGATGCAGGCTTTGTTGGTGAAGAGCAGATGTATATCTACGAGGCCCATGTGGGCATGGCCCAGGAAGAGCCCCGGATCGGCACCTACCGGGAATTTGCCGACATCACCCTGGATCGCATCAAGGCTGCCGGTTACAATACCATCCAGCTCATGGCCATTATGGAGCATCCCTACTACGGCTCCTTCGGCTATCAGGTTTCCAACTTCTATGCCGCTTCCTCCTGGTTCGGCAAGCCGGAGGATCTGAAGTATCTGGTGAACAAGGCCCACAGCATGGGCATCCGGGTGCTGCTGGATCTGGTCCACTCCCACGCCGTGAAGAACACCGCCGAGGGCATCAACATGTTCGACGGCACCGTGTGGCAGTTCTTCCACGATGGTGACAAGGGCGAGCATCCCGCCTGGGGCACCAAGTGCTTCGACTACGGCAAGACCGGGGTGCTCCACTTCCTGCTGTCCAATCTGAAATTCTGGATGACGGAGTACCACTTCGACGGTTTCCGTTTCGACGGTGTTACCTCCATGCTCTACCACGACCACGGTCTGGGCACAGACTTTAAGTCCAACGACAAATATTTCTCCTACAATACCCACACCGCGGCCATCACCTATTTGCAGCTGGCCAATGAGCTGATCCGTCAGGTCAACCCCAAAGCCATCACCATTGCCGAGGATATGTCCGGTATGCCCGGTATGGCCCTGCCCATTGAAGACGGCGGCATCGGCTTTGACTACCGGCTGGGCATGGGTCTGCCGGATATGTGGATCAAGGCCGTAAAGGGTCAGGATCAGTTCTGGGATATTAACCAGATGTGGGGCAGTATGTGCCTGCGCCGTCCCGGCGAAAATACCATCGCCTATGTGGAGTCCCACGATCAGGCATTGGTTGGCGATCAGACCATGATCTTCCGTCTGGCCGGTGCCCGTATGTACACCGACATGAATAAGGATTGCCACAACCCTACCATCGACCGGGCCATTGCCCTGCACAAGATGATCCGGCTGTTCACCCTGGCCGGTGGCGGCGAAGGCTACCTGAACTTCATGGGCAACGAATTCGGCCATCCCGAATGGATTGACTTCCCCCGGGAGGGCAACGGCTGGAGCTTCCACTACTGCCGCCGCCAGTGGAGCCTTGTCAACGGTTATCTGAAATACCAGTGGCTGAACGATTTCGACCACGACATGGTGGCCCTGACCAAGGAAAACCGCATCTTCAACCAGCGCATGGCCGACATGATGCTGATGAAGGGTCCGGAGCAGACCTGTGCCTTCTACCGCAATGGCCTGCTGTTCGTCTTCAACTTCCACTTTGCCAACTCCCTGAATAACGTTCTGGTTCCCGTCCACCAGAGCGGCGAATACACCGTGGTGCTGTCCTCCGACGAGGAGAAGTACGGCGGCTTTGTCAATGTGAGAATGCAGACCTACCCCACCAAGTGCTTCGATGGCAAGCATTACATCGAGCTGTACATCCCCGCCCGAACCTGCTTCGTGCTGAAAGAGAAAGTTGCGGTGCCGGAGGTCGAAAAAAAACGACTGAATTGACCCCGGAAACGCCTAAGAAGCGCCCCGGCCGTCCCAAGAAGGCCGCTGCCGAGACCGCCGAAACCACCAAGACCGCTGAAGCCCCCAAGGCTACCCGTAAGCGCACCACCAAAAAGGCCGCTGAATAAGGAAACCCCCGGCAGAGATTTTGCAATCTCTGCCGGGGTTCTTTGTAAAGACAAATTAAATTCATCCCCGAAAGGGATACCACAACTGTCAACTATCAACTGTCAATTGTCAACCGTTCAGCAGCTTTTCAAGTGCAGCCAGTTTCACGGAAATACACAGCACTTCCATGGCTTTTTCCAGATCCTCCACGGGAGGCAGGCTTGGAGCCAGACGCAGGTGGTTGTCGTTGGGGTTGTAGCCGTTGGGATAGGCTGCACCGGCGGTGGTCAGCACCACACCGGCTTCATGGCACAGGCTCCAGATCCGCTTGGCGGTACCGGGCATGGTGTATAGGGAGACGAAGTAGCCGCCGGAAGGATCCGTCCAGTGGGCGATATCCAGAGGCTTGATTTCCTTACCCAGCCACTTGGCCACCACTTCAAACTTGGGAGCCATGATGGATGCGTGACGCTTCATGATCTCCAATGTGTGGGCCTTATCCTTCAGGTAGCGCACATGTCGCAACTGGT
Organism: uncultured Oscillospiraceae bacterium; assembly: GCA_964468195.1. Lineage (GTDB taxonomy): Bacteria > Bacillota > Clostridia > Oscillospirales > Oscillospiraceae > Faecousia. The sequence goes on from CAYXUI010000029.1 coordinate 16,400, forward strand.
TGACCTTATCATAGGAGATCATCTGCACGCCAAACACGCCGGTGAAATACTGAATGTTGGCTTCGCTGGCTGCCATACAGGAGATACCGCCACCGGCGAAGGTGATCTTGGATGTAGAGGCAAATTCAAAGACCATGTTGGGATTGCCGGCCTCGGCGCAGAGGGACAGCATATCCGGGAAGGGTACATAGTCCCCCTTGAATTCATGCAGGCAGTAGGCATTGTCCCAGATCAGGGCAAAGTCCGGTGCCGCAGGCTTCAGGTTGGCAATACGGCGGATGGTCTCTTCGGAGAAGATCATGCCGTCGGGGTTAGAGTACTTGGGCACTACCCACATCATCTTCACCTGGGGGTCAGACATGTAGGATTCCACCAGATCCATATCCGGGCCGGTGGGGGTCATGGGGATGTAGATCAGCTCCGCACCATAGAATTCACCGATCTGGAAGTGCCGGTCGTAGCCGGGAGCGGGGCAAAGGAACTTGACTTTCTCCTCCTTACACCAGGGCCGGGGAGATGCCAGCAGGCCATGGGTATAGGCACGGGAAACGATGTCGAACATCATATTCAGGGATGCTGCACCGCCGACGAAAACCTGCCCCGGTTTGCAGCCCAGAACATCCGCCCAGTAAGCCCGGGCGCAGGGCAGACCGGCCAGTTCGCCGTAGTTACGGGAATCAATGTCACCATCGAAGCAATCCTCCGGCCTGGTCAATGCCGTCAGGATATCGCTGACCAGATCCAGCTGCGCCTTGGCAGGCTTGCCGCGGGCCATGTTCAGCTTCAGCCCCTGGGTCTTTACCCGGTCGTACTCACGAGAAACGTTGGTGTATTCCCGCTTCAATTCATCCTTGGTCATGCAAGAATAGGGTGTCACAAAAATCATCCTTTCCCGAAAATTCAGTTTATAATGGGCTTATTATATGCGCTGGAAGAAAAAAATGCAATATGCAAATGGCGAAAATTTCATTTTTTATTTCAAAAACTTCAATTCTGTGGTTTTGCACAAACCGCCATCAAAAAGACAAATGTTTTTGTGTCAGAATCACACCTTGTTTTGGAAGCTTTTTTTGCATAATATTATAGATATAAAATAGTATTTATATGGACTTCTTTTCGGAAAGGACGCTATGCAATGAGTGAGATTTTGAACGTACCCGAGATCTTTGGCAGCGATGTCTTTAACGAAGCCACCATGAAGCAGTGCCTGCCTCAGGAAAGCTACCGTGCCTGGAAGGACTGCGTGTCCGCCGGATCCCAGCTTCCGCTGGATGTGGCCAACGACATTGCCGAAGCCATGAAGGTATGGGCCATTGCCAAGGGGGCCACCCACTACACCCACTGGTTCCAGCCCATGACCGGCATCACCGCAGAAAAGCACGATTCCTTCATCTCCCCCACCGGCGACGGCCGGGTCATTATGGAGTTCTCCGGCAAGGAGCTGGTTCGGGGCGAACCGGATGCCTCCTCCTTCCCTTCCGGCGGTCTCCGGGCTACCTTTGAAGCAAGAGGGTATACCGCCTGGGATCCTACCTCCTCCGCCTTTGTCAAAGACGGCAGCCTGTACATCCCCACCTGCTTCTTCTCCTACACCGGGGAGTCCCTGGACAAGAAGACCCCCCTGCTGCGTTCCATCGAAGAAGTTAGCCGGGAGACCATCCGCATTCTGCGGCTTTTCGGAGACACTCAGACCCGCCGGGTCATTGCCTGTGTCGGTGCCGAGCAGGAATACTTCCTGCTGCCCAAGGATCTCTATGCCCAGCGGGAAGATCTGCGGCTGACCGGCCGTACCCTCTTCGGTGCCCAGCCCCCCAAGGGGCAGGAGCTGGATGACCACTATTTCGGCACCATCCGCACCCGGGTCTCTTCCTTTATGAAGGATCTGGATGAGCAGCTGTGGCGTCTGGGCATTCTGTCCAAGACCAAACACAACGAAGGTGCCCCCTGTCAGCACGAGCTGGCTCCCATTTATACCGATGCCAACACCGCCTGTGACAGCAATCAGCTCATCATGGAGATCATGAAAAAGTGCGCTGCCAAGCACAATCTGGTGTGCCTGCTCCACGAGAAGCCCTTCGCCGGGGTCAACGGCTCCGGTAAGCACAACAACTGGTCGTTGTCCACGGATACCGGCCGGAACCTGTTCTCCCCCGGTAAGACCCCCAGCCAGAACGCCCAGTTCCTGCTGTTCCTGGCGGCTTTTCTGGCCGGTGTGGACGAATATCAGGATTTCCTCCGTTGCACCGTAGCCACTGCCGGTAACGACCACCGTCTGGGCGGCGGCGAAGCTCCTCCTGCCATTATTTCCGTATTTTTGGGAGAAGAGCTGAACGCCATCATCCGCTCCATTATTGACGGAACCAATTACATCGAACCTCAGAAGACCATGCTCCGCATCGGCGTGGACGTTCTGCCATCCATTCCCAAGGACACCACCGACCGGAACCGCACCAGTCCTCTGGCCTTCACCGGCAACAAATTCGAGTTCCGTATGCTGGGATCCTCCCAGTCCGTGGCAGAGCCCAACATCGCCCTGAACACCATCATGGCCGAGCAGCTCCACCGCTTTGCCGATGTGCTGGAGCAGGCGGAGGATTTTGACACTGCGCTTCACGATCTGGTGTGTCAGGCATTCACCGACCACCAGCGGATCCTCTTTGAGGGCAACGGCTATGCCGATGACTGGAAGGCGGAAGCCACCCGCCGGGGTCTGAGCAATTACCCCTCCACCGCCGAATGTCTGCCCAGCCTGATCCAGCAGAAGAACATCGATCTGGTGGTGCGTCACGGCATTTACACCGAGGCGGAGTTCAAGGCCCGGTATGCCATCCATCTGGAATCTTACAATAAAATTGTTGCCATCGAAGCCAGAACCATGCTGGATATGGCCATGCAGCAAATCCTCCCTGCCGCCCTGGGCTATTCCAAAAAACTCTGCGACGGTCTGGCGGTAAAACAAACACTGGGGATCCCCTGCCATACGGAGTCTACCCTGGCCCGGGAGCTTTCTCTCCACACGGACTCTCTGTACGACGCCATGGAGACCCTGCGGCACATTCTGGCCGCCGTCCCCGTCAATCCGGAAGCCGCTGCCCGGTACTACCACGATTCCGTGGTTCCCGGCATGAACGCCCTGCGAAAGGAAGCCGATGCCCTGGAAGCCCTGACGGATAAATCCTGCTGGCCTTATCCGACTTATTCCGATCTGCTGTTCTATTGAGTTTACCCGTCCCCCTTCTTATTCAGAAGGGGGACATTTTTTGTTTTCTGCCGCTTTCCGTACACTAAGGGACAATCGTTTCCGATTTTCCGGTGGTTTATTCATAAACTGTCTACGAAAAGCCGGGACAGCTATGCTATAATGGTTCCAAATCGAAAGAATTTGGAGGTAACCATGAGAACTACATTAAACTGGAACGCCGGATGGCGTTTTGAAAAGGACTGTGCTGCTGTCCCTGGTCAGCTGCCGGAAGCGTGGGAGGAAGTCAATCTGCCTCACACCTGGAACGCCATTGACGGTCAGGACGGCGGCAACGACTATTTCCGGGGCACCTGCTGCTACGCAAAGGCCTTCCCCCGGGATTCCCTGCCCCAGTCTGACCGGTACTATCTGGAGATCCGGGGTGCCGCTTCTTCCGCCGATGTGTACCTGAACGGCAAGCCGCTGAAGCATCACGACGGTGGTTTCTCCACCTGGCGTGTAGACCTGACGGACGCGCTGGAAAATAACAATCTGCTGGCCATTCTGGTGGACAACGCCCCCAACGATACCGTATATCCCCAGGTGGCAGACTTCACCTTCTACGGCGGCCTGTACCGGAATGTGAATCTGATCTGCGTCAATGCATCCCACTTCGATCTGGACTACTTCGGCACTCCCGGCATCAAAGTCACTCCCACCATGGAAGGAACCGACGCCAAGGTAGCGGTGGAAGTGTTCCTGACCAACCAGAAAGAAGGCCAGAGTGTCCGCTACACCCTGGAAAATCAGGCTGGTAAAGTCATCGGCACCTACGAAGGTGGCCGCAACGCCAATTTCCGCATCCAGTCTGCCCACCTGTGGCAGGGCCGGAAGGATCCTTACCTTTACCGTATGACCGCCGAACTGGTGGAAAATGACACCGTGCTGGACACCGTATCCACCCGCTTTGGTTGCCGCAGCTACTCCGTTGATCCGGAGAAGGGCTTCATCCTCAACGGGGAATCCTATCCTCTCCGGGGCGTGGCCCGGCATCAGGATCGCTGGCAGATCGGCAACGCCCTGCTGCCGGAACATCACAAAGAAGACATTGACCTGATTCTGGAAATGGGCTGCACCACCATCCGTCTTGCCCACTATCAGCACGATCAGTACTTCTATGACCTGTGCGATGAGACCGGTCTGGTCATTTGGGCAGAGATCCCCTACATCTCCAACCATATGCCCAGTGGCCGGGAGAATACCGTTTCCCAGATGACGGAACTCATCGTCCAGAACTACAACCACCCCTCCATCGTGGTCTGGGGCATTTCCAACGAGATCACCATCGGCGGTTCCACCCCGGATCTGCTGGAAAACCATAAAATCCTTAACGACCTGTGCCACAAGATGGATCCCACCCGGCTGACCACATTGGCTGCCGTGTCTATGTGCCCCATGGATGACCCGGTGATCCACCTGACGGATGTGGTATCCTACAACCACTATTTCGGCTGGTACGGCGGTGAAACGGACATGAACGGCCCCTGGTTCGACAAATTCCACGCCAAGTACCCTGACCGCCCCGTGGGCATTTCCGAGTACGGTGCCGAAGGTCTGAACTGGCACAACTCCGATCCCCAGCAGGGTGACTACTCCGAAGAATATCAGGCGCACTATCATGAGGAGCTCATCAAACAGCTCTTCACCCGTCCCTATATCTGGGCCACCCACTGCTGGAACATGTTCGACTTCGGTGCCGATGCCCGAAGCGAAGGCGGCGAAATGGGCCAGAACCACAAGGGTCTGGTGACCATCGACCGGAAGTACAAGAAGGATGCCTTCTATGCTTACAAGGCATGGCTGTCCGACGAGCCCTTCGTTCACATCTGCGGCAAGCGGTATGTGGACCGGGTGGAGGATGTGACCAAGGTCACCGTCTACTCCAACCAGCCGAAAGTTGAGCTGTTTGCGGGCGGCGTTTCTCTGGGGGTAAAGGAAGCTGCCGACCACTTCTTCTACTTCGATGTTCCCAATGTGGGCGAAACGAAGCTGGAAGCTGTGGCGGGGGACTGCCGTGACGAAAGCACCCTGCGGAAGGTCGATACTTTCAATCCCGATTACCGCCTTCAGGAGCAGAGCGCCATCATCAACTGGTTCGACATCACCATGCCGGATGGGTACCTGTCCATCAATGACAAGATCAGCGACATCATGAAGACCTTCCGGGGCAAGATCGTGCTGGGCACCTTCGTCATGAAGCTGATGAAGCAGATGAAGAAGGGCAAAAACAGTGACAAGGGCGAAAAGAAGGGCGGCGGCTCCTTCAAGCTCAACGGCGACATGATGCAGATGGTAGGCGGCTTTACCATTCTCCGGCTCTCCGGTATGGTGGGCATGGCAGGTATCAGCCTGACAAGAGAAGATCTGCTGACCCTGAACGCCAAACTGAACAAAATTAAAGCACCCAAAAAGTAAACGATTTCGTGGGACAGTCGGCAAAGACTGTCCCACATTTTCATCGGACTAACATTTTTTTGCTTGTTTGTCAAGTGGTACCTGTGTACAAGAAACTTGTTCACTTTTGTACAAATCGCTAAATTTGCAGGAAACAGCATGTAGGGAATTGATTTTTTTCCCTTTTTTCGGTATTATTTAATTATCAATATCTGTCTGCGGGCAGACCAAAAAGACGGGCACCTTTCCGCTTTGGAAGTGCCCGAAAATATGTAGGAGGCTATTACTATGACTGTAATGGAAAGACTCGCAAATTCCATCGTAGTTCCCGTTGTGGTTCTGGAAAAGGTCGAAGATGCCATCCCCACTGCCAAGGCTATGGCTGCCGGCGGCGTGGATACCATGGAGATCACCTTCCGTACCGCCTGCGCTCCCGAGTGCATCAAGGCTGTTGCTGACAACTGCCCCGATGTTCTGGTGGGTGCCGGCACCATCGTCAATCTGGACCAGTGCAAGCTGGCCATCGAGATGGGTGCCAAGTTCATCGTTTCTCCCGGCTTCTCTGAGGAGATCGTAAGCTACTGCGTCGAGCACGGCATCCCCGTAGCTCCCGGCTGTGTCACTCCCACCGAGATCATGGCCGCCATGAAGCACGGCCTGACCATGGTCAAGTTCTTCCCTGCCAACGTCTACGGCGGTCTGAAGGCTCTGAAGAATCTGGCCGCTCCCTTCGGCAACATGAAGTTCCTGCCCACCGGTGGTGTCAACAACGACAATATCAAGGAATTCATCGACACTTCCTTCATCCACGCCGTTGGCGGCAGCTGGGTCTGCCCCAAGGCTGACATCGCCGCCGGCAACTGGGAGAAGATCACCCAGCTGTGCATCGGCGCCCGGAAGGCTGCCAAGGGCGAGTAAGCATCGCCCGCATCCCGAACAAAACTATTAATTTTTGAAAGGAATCCATTACCATGGCAAGAGTTATTACCTTTGGCGAACTGATGCTGCGTCTGCAGCCTTACAACTATGAGCGTTTCGTTCAGGCTTCCAATGTGGAATTCACCTTCGGTGGCGGCGAGGCTAACGTCTCCGTCTCCCTGGCAAACTACGGCATGGATGCCGCTTTCGTCACCAAGCTGCCCGCCCACGCCATTGGCCAGGCTGCTGTGAACTCTCTGCGCCGCTACGGCGTGGACACTTCCCTGATCGTCCGTGGCGGCGACCGTGTGGGTATCTACTTCAACGAAAAGGGCGCTTCTCAGCGTGGCTCCGTGTGCATCTACGACCGTGCTCACTCCGCCATCCAGATGGCTTCCCGGGAGGACTTCGACTGGGACAAGATCTTCGACGGCGCTGACTGGTTCCACTTCACCGGCATCACCCCCGCACTGGGTCCCAACGTTGTGGACATCTGCATTGACGCCTGCAAGGCTGCCAAGGCCCGTGGCATCAAGATTTCCTGCGACCTGAACTACCGCGGCAAGCTGTGGACCCGTGCCGAAGCCAACAAGGCCATGACCGAGCTGGCTCAGTACATCGATGTCTGCATCTCCAACGAAGAGGATGCCAAGGACGTCTTCGGCATCGAGGCCGAGGCTACCGACATCTACGGCGGTACCATCAACCACGAGGGCTACAAGTCCGTTGCCAAGCAGCTGGCTGACAAGTTCGGCTTCGAGAAGGTTGCCATCACCCTGCGGGAAAGCCACTCCGCTTTCGACAACGGCTGGAGCG
>CAYXUI010000030.1:0-23469 GCA_964468195.1 uncultured Oscillospiraceae bacterium
ACATCTCCCCCTACATGGTCACCGATACCGACAAGATGGAAGCCGTCCTGGACGATGCTTACATCCTGATTACCGATAAGAAGATCTCTTCCATTCAGGAGATCCTGCCCATTCTGGAGCCCATCGTCAAGGCCGGCCGGAAGCTGATGATCATCGCCGAGGATGTAGAAGGCGATGCTCTGGCTACTCTGCTGCTGAACCGTCTCCAGGGCCGCTTCAATGTGGTCTGCGTCAAGGCTCCCGGCTTCGGCGACCGCCGGAAGGAAATGCTGCAGGATATCGCCGTGCTCACCGGTGGTACCGTGATCTCCAGCCAGCTGAACATGGAGCTGTCTGAGACCCAGCTGACCGATCTGGGCCACTGCCGTCAGATCGTTGTGAACAAGGACAACACCACCATCGTCGATGGCGATGGCTCCGCTGCGGATATTGCTGCCCGGGCTCAGATGATCCGTGCCAACATCGCCACCACTACCTCCGACTACGACCGTGAAAAACTCCAGGAGCGTCTGGCAAAACTCTCCGGCGGCGTGGCCGTCATCAAGGTGGGTGCTCAGACCGAAGTTGCCATGAAGGAGCAGAAGTTGAGAGTGGAAGACGCTCTGAACGCTGCCCGTGCTGCCGTGGAAGAAGGCATCGTGGCCGGCGGTGGTACCGCTCAGGTCAACGCTGTGGCCGCTGTGGAAGAGCTGATCGCTACCCTCCACGGTGACGAGAAGACCGGTGCCCGGATCATTGCCTCCGCCCTGCAGGCTCCCATCCGCCAGATCGCGGAAAATGCCGGTGTGGACGGTTCCGTGATCTACGAGAAGATCCGCTCCTGCGGTAAGGTGGGTTACGGCTACAACGCCTACACTGAGGAGTTCTGCGACATGATCGCTAACGGCATCGTGGATCCCACCAAGGTCACCCGTTCCTCTCTGGAAAATGCCGCATCCATCGCCGGTTGTGTGCTGACCACCGAATCTCTGGTGGTCGATAAGCCCGATCCCGCTGCTGACGCTGCCATGGCAGCAGCTGCAGCCCAGGGCGGCGGAATGTACTAAGCATTAAAAACCCCTCCCAAGATTCTTACAGAACCTTGGGAGGGGTTTTTGTAGGGCGGGGGCATGCCCCCGCCGCTTTGCTATCCATTTATACGCGCTCATTTGGTTGATACTGCCATACCAATCGTTGATTTCTACCCTTTGCCATTCAACCAGCCATGCAAATATCGTTACCTGTCCGGCGGAGGCATGCCTCCGCCCTACGATAGCATCTTAAGCATCTTAGTTTTTCCGAAACACAATCATTCCCGTTCTGGGGTCCATGCGGTCGATAATTGCCAGAGATTCCACCCGATAGCCCAGGTTCCGGATTCGCTGGCCGCCTTCCTGGAAGCCCTTCTCGATGGCGATGCCGCAACCCACCACTGTGGCCTCTGCATCCTCCACAATGGAGATCAGACCCTGCAAGGCGCAGCCGTTGGCCAGAATGTCATCCACGATGAGAACATGATCCGTTTTCTTCAGAAGCTTTTTGGACACGATGACCTGGTTCACATTCCGGTGCCGGAAGGACAGGACTCTTGCATCGTATACTTCTTCATCCATGATTTTCCGCTTTGTCTTCTTGGCAAAAACCATTGGCACCCCAAACTCCCGGGCCACGGCGGCGGCAATGGCAATGCCGGAGACTTCCAGGGTCAGAATTTTGGTGACGCTCTGATCTGCATAGCGGCGGTGGATCTCTCTGGCGATTTCATCCACAAGGGCAATGTCCAGCTGGTGATACAAAAAGTTATCTACTTTCAATACTTCCGGGCTCATCACCACAGCATCCTTTAATATCCGCTCCTGAAGGAAATTCATAGGCGCACCTCCGATTTGTCTTTTCTTTCAGTATATCATATCTTTATTGGATTGTCACCGTTTTTTCCCTTTCCTGCCTTTACTTTTTCTCCGGTATGGGCTAGAATATTCCCAAAGGAGATGATTCCATGGATAAAGAACTGCGTGACCGGCTGTACTGGCTGAAAGAAGAATTGCTGGAGGAAGAACCCTCCGTTGTGGCCCCACTGGATCTGGATTCCATTCTCGATGGCATTGATCTGCGGGATTATGGTGAGGAGGATACACCGGAACCTCCTGCACCTGGCCGGACTGGCCGTAAGAAACTGTCCCGGGCAGAAAAACTGGAGCGGCAGACGTATGAAAATGCCTATCCCATGGAGGAGCGCAGCGTTGCGCCCCAAAAGAAGAAAGGCGTGAAGGGTCTTGTGATCCTGGCAATTCTGGAAATAATTGCCATTTTCTGCGTGTTGGGTTGGTGGATGCAATGGCTGGTGTGACCCCCGTTGGGCGGTTTGCCCCAACCCCTTCCGGCCGGATGCATCTGGGCAATGTGTTTTCTGCACTGCTTGCCTGGCTCTCTGTGAAAAGCAGAGGCGGAGAAATGGTGCTGCGGATGGAGGATCTGGACACCCAGCGTACCAGCGCCGAATTTGCCCAAATCCTCCGGGAGGACCTGAACTGGCTGGGACTGACTTATGACCGGGAAACAGAACCCCAGTCTCAACGGAGCCGGGTGTATGATAAATACTTTTCCCGAATCCAGGAGATGGGGTTGATCTATCCCTGTTACTGCACCCGCAGCCAGCTCCACAGTGTCAACGCTCCCCACCTTTCCGATGGTACCTATGTCTATCCCGGCACCTGCCGAAACCTGAAGCAAGAAGATATTCCTGCAAACCGGTTGCCTGCCTGGCGGGTCATGGTCCCGGACAAAATCTTGACCGTGGAAGATAAGGTTCAGGGTCACTATACATTGAATCTGGCCACCGGCTGCGGGGACATGGTTCTGCGCCGGGCCGACGGGGTCTATGTCTATCAGCTGGCGGTAACGGTGGATGACGGCGAAGCCGGTGTGACGGAGGTTGTTCGTGGCATGGATCTTCTCAGCTCTGCCCCCCGGCAGATGTATTTGCAGGAACTGCTGGGTTTCCCCCATCCGGAATATGCCCATGTTCCCATGCTGCTGGCCCCCGATGGCCGCCGCTTAAGCAAACGGGATCAGGATCTGGATCTTGGACAATTGCGGCTCCATGTGACCCGGGAGCAGCTGCTGGGAAGCTTAGCCTTCTCCGCTGGGATCCTCGATCAAAAGAAAGCCATTTCTCCACAGGAACTGGCGAAAGAATTCTCCTGGGAGAAGGTGCATGGTGACAGCATTTATTTGAATGCGGAGGATTTGCTGTAACTTGAATATCTTGGCTCCCCCATAGGGGGAGCTGACCGAAATCTATGATTTCGGTCTGAGAGGGAGCTCATTCGTTACGCCCCATATCCGTCACCGGCTTGCAGCGGTGACACCTTCCCAGAGGAGAAGGTGTTTTTGACATCTCCCCTGTCTTTTCCGTGGATAACTTGTGTTATTCACAGGACAGAACTGTACTTTTCCACAATTTCCACAGGTTTTTCCACAGCACTTGGCAATTTCTCTGTTGAAACATCGGGGAATTTGTCCCATCTGTCCACTTTTTCCACAGATGTGTGCACAACTGTGGAAAAAGTTATGCACAAGTGGGCATTACCTATGCCGGACGTGATACCCGTCCCCTGTAATTTCCTGAATGCAAAAAAACTCCACAGCTTTTTGCAAAGCTGTGGAGTTTTTCATAATCAGATCACATAATCGGGCTTTTCAAACTTCTTTTCCAGAGGATTCTGGCGCTCGATCTCGTTGAAGATGGCAATCTGGGCCTTAATGTGCTCGGGCTTCATGTACAGCTCCGCACCATTTACCAGGGTCTCATACCAGTCGTGGTAGAACCGGTTGGTGCACTTGCCGAAGGCATTCCACACGTCGGCATCCAGTGCCACCTCTTCCTCATGCCAAACCAGGTGGTTATTGCAGTAGGCAGGGGTGCCGTTTTCGTTGTGAATGGACTTGTGATCCAGCACGGGAGTGGGCACTTCCTCGTCCAGATAATACTTGTAGACGATCTTGCTGTTCATGACCTTCATGGTACCCTTGGTGCCAAAGATCTTGAAAATGGGCTGTTCTCCGGCGAAAGCGTCGGAGGGATTGACCTCCATCTCATAGATGGTGCCGTTTGCATAGTGCATGCGGCAGAACATGTAGTCCTCGGCATCGCCAACGGAGTTCCAGATGGCCATGTGGGAGGTAATGGCGGGCATTTCGTCGGACTCGGCCAGATCCATGATCTGCTCGATGGAATGGGCAGCATTGTTGCGCATGGTGCCGGCATCCCGGTACAGCAGGGTCTGCCAGTCGTAGCGGCGGGCAAAGGAATTCTGACAGGCACGGACCAGCTTGATATCGCCAATGACGCCTTCCTTCAGCAGACGCTTCATCTGGATGAAATAGTCGTTGTACTTGTACTGATGGAAAATGGTGAAGATGACATTGTTGGCCTTGGCGGTGTCAATGAGATCCTGAACCATTTCCGGAGTCTTGCACAAAGGCTTCTCGCACAGGACATTGAAGCCATGGGCCAGCAGATCCTTGGTAATGGGATAGTGCAAGTCAGAGTAGGAAGCGTTGGTGACGAAATCCAGCTCGTCCTTGTGGGCAAAGAGCTCGGTGTAGTCCGTCAGAGTCTCGCAGCCGAAGATTTCCTTGGCAGCAGCAGCCCGGGCAGGATCAGCTTCCACCACATATTTGACATTGCAGATATCATTGGCTTCGGTGCGCAGGAAAGCACCGTGGATGTCGCAGCCGGAGCGGCCAAAGCCGATGATGGCCATATTTAACTTCTTCATAGGGTATCACTTCTCCTTACATTTTTTATCAAAGATATTATAACACACTTTCGTATCGATTGCAATCCGTGGTTTTCCATAGGTTTTTCTCCCCTTTTTTGGACAGTTTGGGCATATGGAATGGGTAGCGAAAAAGGGCGACCGCTGGTCGCCCTTTTCGTTATTTCTCTTTCAGCAGATCCCGGATCTCCATCAAAAGCACTTCTTCATTGGAGGGCTTGGGGGGTGCGGGAGGTGCGGCTTCTTCTTTCTTTTTGCCGATTTCGGTAAGCTTATTCAGGCTCTTTACCAAGAAGAATACCACCAAAGCCAAAATCAGGAAATTGATGACAGCGGAGATAAAATTGCCGTAATTCAGAGTATTTTGAATCACATTTCCCGCTTCATCCAGCACCGGCTCAGAAAACAGCCGAGGCAAAACGATCTTCAGCTCAGAAAAATCAATGCCACCCATGAAAATGGCAATGATGGGCATGATGATATCATCCGTCAGGCTTTTGGTAATGGTGGAGAAAGCAGCACCAATGATGGTACCAACAGCCAGCGCCATAGCGTTGCCCTTCACGGCAAAAGCCATGAATTCATCGATCCACTTTGGCTTTTTCATACGTTATATCCCTTTCAATCCTTAGTTAGGAGTTGTGGTGTTGCTTCGCAACATTTTTATCTTCCAACTCATAACTCCTAATTCCTAACTATTCTTACTTCGTAATGACTTCCAGGCCGCCCAGATACTTTCTCAGCACTTCGGGCACCACCACAGAGCCGTCAGCACGCTGGTTCTGCTCCACGATGGCGGGGAAAATACGGGAAGTTGCCAGACCGGAGCCGTTCAGAGTGTGCACATAGTCGATCTTGCCATCGGCACGGCGGTAACGGATATTGCCACGGCGGGCCTGATAATCCCGGGCATTGGACACGGAGGAAACTTCCTTATAGCCGTTCATGGAGGGAATCAGGATCTCGATATCATAGGTTCTGGCCATGGAAGCGGAGCAGTCACCGGCAGCCAGCTTCACGGTGCGGAAGTGCAGACCCAGACCGGCAACCAGATTCTCGGCCTTCTTCACCAGTTCTTCGAAAGCCTCATCGGAACCCTCGGGGGTGGTGTACTGGAACATTTCCACCTTGTTGAACTGGTGGCCACGAACCATACCACGCTCGTCGGCACGGTGGGAACCGGCTTCCCGCCGGAAGCAGGGGGTGTAAGCGAAGAACTTCTTGGGCAGGTCCTTCTCCGTCAGAATTTCGTCACGGTAAACGGAAGCCAGAGCGGCTTCAGCAGTGGGCAGCATGTAGAAGGTTGAGCCTTCCGTGGGATGGTTGGCGATCTTAAAGACCTCGTCAGCGAACTTTGGGAACTGACCGGCGGTTTCGCCGCAGGCATACTCCAGCATGTGGGGGGGCAGGATGAAATCGTAGCCGTCAGCGGTATGGGTATCAATAAAGTAATTCAGCAGTGCCCACTCCAGTCTTGCACCCATGCCGGTGTACATCCAGTTACCGCCGCCGGCCAGCTTGACGCCACGCTCGTAGTCGATGAGATCCAGATCCTGGCACAGATCCACATGGTGCTTGGGCTCGAAATCAAAGGAATGCTTCTCGCCGATGTAGCGCAGAGGCTCATTATTTTCCTTGCCACCGGGGAGCAGGTCAGGATCCGGCAGATTGGGCAGGCTCAGCATAGCAACCCGGTACTCTGCAGACAGTTCTTTCAGCTTTGCAGTGTCGGCCTCGTTAGCGGCATCCAGTGCAATGGCCTGGGCCTTGTTTTCTTCGATTTTGGCATCCACTTCTGCGGTGGATTCGCCCTTCTTTTCCAGGCCCTTCTTCATGCCAAAGAGCTTGCCGTTTTCCTTTGCCAGCTTGTTCTTCTGAGCGGTACGGCCTTCGGAGGTGGTCTTCAGGCTGCGGATCTCCACGTCCAGTTCCAGAATGCGGTCAACGGTAGCATCGCAGTCTACTTCCTTGGCTTTCAGACCGGCCTTGACAGCATCGGGATTTTCTTTGATTTTACGAATGTCTAACATGGTAACTTACCTCTCCTTATGGTTTTGTCCCGGTTTTTCGGGGCAAATGTTATTTTTGCAATTTCATCAGGGCGTCCAGCAGATTTTGCAGGTCTTCCTGACCGTAAAATTCCAGCTCAAAGCGGCCCTTGCGCTTGCCGTTGACGATTTTCACCCCACGGCCCAGATGCTTGCTCAGGCTCTTTTCGCACTCGGCAACGTAATCCACGGCGAAGGTGACCTCCTGCTTGGGAGGCTGCTCCTTTGCCATGTTCTTGCACAGGGTTTCCGCCTGCCGGACAGACAGAGCCAGGGCCACGATTTTCTGGGCAGCTTCCAGCTGCTTTTTCTCGGTTTTCAGTGTAAGAATAGCACGGGCGTGACCGGCTGTCAACTCTCCCCGCTTCAATTTTTCCAGAACTTCCGGGCTCAGGTTCAGCAGTCGCAGAGAATTTGCCACGGTAGGCCGGGAACGCCCCACCCGACTGGCAGCGTCTTCCTGAGTCAGGCCGTATTCTTCAATGAGTGCCTGATAACCCAGTGCTTCTTCCACGCAGTTTAGATCCTGCCGTTGCAGATTTTCGATAAGGGCCAGCTCCATGGCCTTCCGGTCGTCGGCTTCCACCACCACCACCGGCACATCGCTGATGCCCGCCAATCGGGCAGCACGCCACCGGCGTTCACCGGCAATGATCTGATAGTAGCCACTGGGCAGTTCCCGCACTGTCAGAGGTTGGATGACCCCATGGATGGCAATGGAATCTGCCAGTGCCTGCAATTCTTCTTCATCAAACTCCCGCCGGGGCTGGTCGGGATTTGGTTCGATCTTATAAATGGGCAATTCCCGGTAGGCACTGGTTTCCAGAGTTTCTTCCCCGAAATCCCCCAGTAATGCTCCAAGGCCCTTGCCCAAGCCTTTGTTGGATGCCACAAAATACCTCCAATCGTTTAGTGGATAGTTAAGGTATTCCCTTCGGGAATGATTTCATTATAAACTAACTATCAACTATCAACTTTATTTGCATTTATTTGCACGAAATTATTTACCAAGCTTACTTTTGATTTCTTCCGCCATCTCTCTGTAGGCCTTCGCTCCCCTGCTGTATTTATCATAAGCGGTCACGGGGATCCCGTGGCTGGGGGCTTCTGCCAGGCGGACATTTCTGGGAATCACAGTGCGGAATACCTTGCCGGGGAAATGCTTGCGCACTTCCTGGGCTACCTGGGTAGAGAAATTGGTACGGCCGTCAAACATGGTCAGGGCCACCCCAAAAACCTCCAGCCGGGGATTCAGTTTCCGCTTCACCATCCGCAGGGTGTTCATCAGGTCACTCAAACCCTCCAGTGCGTAATATTCGCACTGCACCGGAATCAAAATGCCATCAGCGGCACAAAGTCCGTTCAGTGTCAGCAATTCCAAAGAGGGCGGACAGTCAATAAGAATCAGATCATATTGACTTTTTGCGCTGTACAGTGCCCTCTCCAGCTGCCGCTCCCGGTGATCGGCACCGATGAGCTCCACCGTGGCACCGGCCAGCTCCGCCGATGATGGCAGAACATCACCGTAATCCGTGTGGATGATGGCATCTTCCAGGGCAACGCCGTTGATGGTCACATCGTAGATGCTGTAGCGGATCTTATGCTTGTCCACCCCAAGTCCGGAGGTGGCATTGGCCTGGGGGTCGAAGTCACACAGCAGTACCTTCAGTCCCAGCTCATGGAGGGCCGCCGTCAGATTCACAGCGGTGGTGGTTTTGCCCACGCCACCCTTTTGGTTGACGACTGCGATTATTTTACCCATAGGCTCTCCTTTTCTTTCTTTTTCTATGTTTCACGTGAAACATGGGTGTTTGCGTTTTCTATGACTGTTTCACGTGAAACAATCAATTTCCCGCAGAGGGTTCCGAAGTAGCGGTGATGGTGGTATAATTCTGGCCAATTTTCTTTTGTCCCTCTTTCCAGTGCTGGTAAGTGGGAACCGCCAGAGCCGCTGCCAAAATGGATACCAAAATCAGGGACAGCCACAGGGTCCGCACCTGTTTTTTCAGTTTTTCCACCTGTTCTTCCGGGGAAATGGTCTTTTTGCGGCTGACTTTCTTTACAGCAGTGACTTCTTTTCTGCCAGGAAGCTGAACCACCGTCCCCGGACGTACCGGATAACGCTGCATTTCCAGTTGACATTCCATGCAAAAAACCTGCTCATCTTTCGTCTCCCGGCCACATTTGATGCAGTTCAGAAAATCACCGCCTTTCTTAAAACTATCTACTATTGTACAACAGTTTTCCCGTTTCGTAAAGAGGAAAAGTGAAAATAAATCATTGTGTTATGTTAATCGAGGTTAGTCAGAAGTTAATATAAATGTTGCAAATCAACACCAAAACTTCTAACTTCTCATTTCTAACTCCTCAATACAAAAAATTCCGGTGCTTTACAGCACCGGAATTTTTTTACATTACTTCCACAGTCCGTCAGGATACAGTCCCTTTTCGGTCATGCTCTTCAGGGCTTCCACCACCACGGGCTTATCGGCAGCATAGGTCACGCCATACCAGCGGTCTTTGGAGGACAGCACCTTAATACTGGCGCTGCCGGTTTCGATCATATGGGTGATTGGCAGAGCCAGATAGTACTCGCACTTCAGGGGATTTTTAGGAAGGTATGCATCCAGATAAGCGGAGAACTGATCGTGAATCTCCTGAAGGAAGGAAGGCATGAAGCCCCACATATTCATGGAAACGATGGTCTTCTCCCCTACATCGGTCCAGCTCTGGCCGCCGTCCTCGGTAAAGTGGATGCCGCCTGCATAGGTCTCGATCTGGGTCCGCTCAGTGATCTCCGTCAGCATGCCATTATCGTTGGTGACGCAAATGCCCCGGGCCACAGAGCCGTTTTCGGTAACGGTCTTACCGAGTTCGTAACCCACCATGCAGTAGCCGTAGGGATCGGTACAGGTAGACAGATGCTCGTAAATGGTCTTGAAGGCTTTCTTGCCATAGTAGTCATCGGCATTAATGACGGCAAAAGGCGCACCATCGATGGCATCAGCCGCACAGAGAACCGCATGGCTGGTACCCCAGGGTTTGGTACGGCCTTCGGGAACGGTGTAGCCTTCCGGCAGGACGTTCAGTTCCTGATAAGCATAACGCACTTCCACGGGAGCCTTGGAAAGTCTTGCACCAACGGTATCCATAAAGTCCTTCTTGATGGCTTCCTTGATGATGATGACCACAGTCTCAAATCCGGCCTGATGGGCATCATAAATGGAATAGTCCAGAATGGCCTCCCCCTGGCTGCCCACGGGATCAATCTGTTTTAAGCCACCATAACGGCTGCCCATACCGGCTGCCATGACCACAAGAACAGGTTTCTTTGCCATAACAAATATATCTCCTTTGGTTGTTGTCGGTTAATGTCTGAACATAGTATAAACCATACACAAAAAGAAAGCAAGAGTGAATCCTGCTTTTTGTGCAAATTATCAAATTCAAAATTGGATGGGATACGAGAACTGCCTTGCCTCCCTCTTTAAGGGAGGTGCCCCCGAAGGGGGCGGAGGGAGTGTTCTAAAAACGAGAGGACACTCCCCCAGTCAGCTTCGCTGACAGCCCCCTCAGGGAGGGGGCCAAGGGGTACAGTGTAGCCCGTCATAAAATTACCGTATAGTAGGTACGCAGATCATTTCAGTCTCCGTTCCAGCGTCACCGCATTCAAGCTGGTCAGATAGACCCGGTTAAAGCCGTATTCACTGGTGAGAACAAAGCTTTTCGGCAGATCATCACAGGGCACGACCTCCCCTTCCCTCTCCGCCTGTTCCAGAAATTCCCGGGTGCGTTTGGAGGTAGAGGTGTTGTCCAGATCAAAGATGCCAATAATACTCCGGTCCCGCACCGCCATGTCATTTCCTATGGATAAGTACATAAAACACCTCCAAATAACGCTGTCATCTTGAGCGAGCGAAGCGAGTCGAAAGATCTACGCACTAAATTGACTGCATATATCACAAAAGTGCGTAGATCCCTCCACTCGCTTACGCTCGGTCGGGATGGCAACTTTACTTAAGTTTCTTCCATTCCACTACCGCCAGTTCATCACAGCGGTTATTCTTGGGATTGGTGGCGTGCCCCTTTACCCAGTGGTAACTTACCTTGTGCTTCATAGTTAAGCTAAGCAATTCCTCCCAGAGATCCGGGTTCAGGGCGGGCTTTTTATCGGACTTGATCCAGCCCTTTTTCTTCCAGCCCCAGGCCCAGCCCTTTTCCAGTGCGTCAATGACGTACTTGCTGTCGGAGTAAAGCTCTACAATGCAGGGCTCTTTCAGAGCTTTCAATCCTTCAATAACGGCTGTCAGCTCCATCCGGTTATTGGTGGTCTTGGCCTCGCCGCCGGAGAGTTCCTTTTCCACGCCGTTAAATTCCAGGATGGCACCCCAGCCACCGGGGCCGGGGTTACCGGAACAGGCACCGTCGGTGTACAGCGTCACGGTTTTCATGCCTGCTCATTCTCCTCGATATTTTCCACCCGCTCCAGAGAGACCACCTGATTGCCCTCTTCGATGCGCATGACGATGACGCCCTGCACATCCCGCTTGTAAATGTTGATGGAAGATGCGGGGATGCGGATGATGACGCCGCCGTTTTCAATGACCATCACATCGTCATTTTCTGCCACGGCGCAGCAACCGGCCACCTTGCCGGTCTTGGTGGTGATGTTGTAGTTCTTCAAACCCTTACCACCACGGCTCTGGGGTACCTTGGTGCCGTCGGGGCCGGTGCGGAGGTATTCGCTGAGCTCGGTACGCTTACCGTAACCGTTGACGGTAACGGTGAGCAGGGTCTTCCCTTCTTCGGCCTTCTCGGCACCCACCACGAAATCGTCACCGGTGAGCTGGATGCCCCGGACACCGGCAGCATCACGACCCATGCACCGCACGTCATTTTCGTTGAAGCAGATGGCCATACCGTTGGCAGTAGCCAGAACGATATTGTCATTGCCATTGGTGCGGATGACGTTGACCAGATGATCTCCCTCTTCCAGGGTAATGGCCCGGATACCGGCCTTCCGGTTGGTTTTCAGAGAGATAAAGGGCAGACGCTTCACAGTACCCTTCTCCGTTACCATCATCAGGAATTCTTCATCGTCAAACTCCCGGGTAATGACCATGGCAGTGACATTTTCGCCGGGTTCCAGGGGCAGGACGTTAACAATGGCAGTGCCTCTTGCAGTGCGTCCGGCTTCGGGGATCTGGTAGCCCTTCCGGTGATGGACACGGCCAAGGTCGGTGAAGAACAGCATATGATCGTGGGTAGAAGCGATATTCAGGGACTTGACATAGTCCTCGTCCTTCAGATTCTGAGCGCTGACACCACGTCCACCACGGCTCTGGGTCCGGTAGGTATCCACGGGCATCCGCTTGATGTAGCCCTGATTGGACAGAGTGAAGGCGCAGGTCTCCTCTTCAATCAGGTCTTCAATGTCCAGCTCGTCCTCGATTTCCTGAATTTCGGTCTTCCGATCGTCGCCGAACTTGTCCCGGATGGCGATGAGCTCTTCCCGGAGGAGCGCCTTCATCTTTTCGGGGTCGGCCAGCAGTTCCAGATAGTAGTTGATCCGCTCCATGAGTTCATCGTACTCATTTTGCAGCTTTTCCCGATCCAGACCCTGCAAAGCTTTCAGCCGCATGTCCAGAATGGCCTGAGCCTGGACATCATCCAGATTGAACCGTTCCATCAGTTTCTGCTTGGCATCGTCATAGGCAGAGCGGATGATGTGAATGACTTCGTCAATGTTATCCTGAGCGATCAGCAGACCTTCCAGCAAATGGGCACGCTCTCTGGCCTTTTTCAGGTCATACTGGGTGCGCCGGGTCAGAATTTCATTCTGGTGAGCCAGATATTCGTCCAGAATCTGCCGCAGAGACAGAATTTTTGGCTGCTTCTGGTCGTCCACCAGTGCCAGCATGATAATGCCGAAGCTACTCTGCAAAGCAGTCTGCTTGAAGAGGTTATTCAGCACCACCTGGGGATTGGCATCCTTTTTCAGTTCGATGACCATCCGCATACCGTTGCGGTCAGTTTCGTCTCTCAGGTCGGAAATGCCGTCCAAACGCTTGTCCTTCACCTGCTCGGCGATGTTCTTGATGAGCTGACGCTTGTTGACCTGATAGGGCAGTTCGGTGACGATGATCCGGGTGCGATCCTTGCCAAATTCCTCAAATTCCGTTCTGGCACGGACCACCACCTTGCCACGGCCGGTGGCATAAGCCGCCCGAATGCCGCTTCTGCCCATGATGATACCGCCGGTGGGGAAATCCGGGCCGGAGATATGCTCCATCAGATCGGACAGCCCGCATTCCGGGTCATCCAGCACGCAGACGCAGGCATTGATGACCTCCACCAGATTGTGGGGCGGAATGTTGGTAGCCATACCAACGGCGATACCGGAAGAACCGTTCACCAGCAAATTGGGGAACCGGGAAGGCAGAACCCGGGGTTCTTTCCGGCTCTCGTCAAAGTTGGGATCCCAGTTGACGGTGTCCTTGTCGATGTCCCGGAGCATTTCGTTGGAAAGCTTGGAAAGTCTGGCCTCGGTGT
Source organism: uncultured Oscillospiraceae bacterium (assembly GCA_964468195.1). Classification (GTDB taxonomy): domain Bacteria; phylum Bacillota; class Clostridia; order Oscillospirales; family Oscillospiraceae; genus Faecousia. The sequence continues at coordinate 13,364 of CAYXUI010000030.1, forward strand.
AACGGTAAGCAGCCGGGGGGTCACCATCCACGGAACCAAAGTTACCGTGGCCATCCACCAGCATATAGCGCATGGAGAAATTCTGGGCCAGACGCACCATGGCATCGTAAACGGAAGCATCACCATGGGGGTGATACTTACCCAGCACGTCACCGACACAGGTGGCCGATTTCTTAAAGGGTTTGTCGGAAGTCAGGCCGCTTTCGTACATGGTGTACAGGATTCGGCGATGGACAGGCTTCAAGCCGTCCCGAACATCCGGCAGCGCCCGCCCGACAATAACGGACATGGCGTATTCAATGTAGGATTTCTCCATCTCATCCACCAGGTTGCTCTCGGTAATTACCTGGTCGGGAAAGAGAATATCCTCCGGTTTATAACTGCGGTTATGTGCCATAAAGCACCTCCAATAATATATCAACGCAATCGTAGGGCGGGGGCATGCCCCCGCCGCTCTGTTTCCAAAACAAAGCGGTTTCGATTATTTGGAACGCACTGCAAATAAAAAAGAATGAAATAATTTGGTACCCGGTCGACGGGGGCATGCCCCCGCCCTACGATACAAAAATCAGATGTCAATATTCACCGCATACTTGGCGTTTCGTTCGATCCATTCTTTTCTGGGTTCTACCTGTTCGCCCATGAGGACGGTGAAAATGGCATCGGCACGGCGAGCATCTTCCAAAGTGATCCGGCGGAGGGTACGCTTTTCGGGATCCATGGTGGTCTCCCACAGTTCGTGGGGGTCCATTTCGCCCAGACCCTTGAACCGGCTGATGTCCACCTTGGCGCCGCTTTCGCCACGCATTTCGGCAGAAACCTGATCTCTTTCTTCGTCAGAGTAGGCAACCCGCTCCTGCTTGCCCTTTTTCAGCTTGTAAAGGGGCGGCACGGCGGAATAGACGTAGCCATTTTCGATCAGGGGCCGCATATAGCGGAAGAAGAAGGTCAGAAGCAGGGTGCGGATATGCGCACCGTCCACGTCCGCATCGGACATGATGATGACTTTGTGATAGCGGAGTTTCTCGATATCAAATTCGTCTCCGATGCCGGCGCCCAGTGCCACGATCAGGGGGTAGAGCTTATCGTTTCCGTAGATCTTGTCGGCTCTGGCCTTCTCCACGTTGAGCATTTTACCCCACATGGCGAGGATTGCCTGGAACCGGGAGTCACGACCCTGAATGGCGGAGCCCGCAGCGGAGTCACCCTCGACGATGTAAATTTCGCACAGGGAAGCGTCCCGCTCGTTGCAGTCCTGAAGCTTATCGGGCATCTGGCCGGATTCCAGTCCCGTCTTCCGACGAATGGATTCTCTTGCCTTCCGGGCAGCTTCTCTGGCCCGGTTTGCCATCATGGCCTTTTCCAGAATGGCCTTGGCGGTGGCAGGATGCTCTTCAAAGTATTCCGTCAGCTGCTCGTTAACGATCTGGTCAACCAAAGTACGGATGTAGGCGTTGCCCAATTTTGCCTTGGTCTGGCCTTCAAACTGGGCATCTGTCAGCTTAACGGAGATAATGGCGGTAATACCTTCCCGGCAGTCTTCGCCGGAAACTTTGTCGTCGCCTTTGATGATGCCGTTTTTCACGCCGTAGGCATTGAGCACACGGGTCAGGGCGGTCTTGAAGCCCGTCTCGTGCATACCGCCTTCCGGTGTGCGGACATCGTTGGCAAAGCTCAGCATAAATTCGTTGTAGCCGTCGTTATACTGGATAGCCACTTCCGCGGAAGCGTCCCCCTTGGTGCCGTGCATGTAGACGATGTCCTCATGGAGGGCCGTCTTGTTCCGGTTGCACCACACAGCAAATTCCCGGATACCGCCTTCATAGCACATGGTCTCGGAAATGGGTTCTTCTCCCCGGGCATCGGTAATGGTGATGGAAAGACCTGCATTCAGGAAAGCTTCCTCCCGCATACGCTCGTGGAGCACTTCATAGTCATACACCAGAGTGTCAAACATCTCCGGATCGGGCTGGAAGGTGACTTCCGTACCGTTCTTTTCGGTGTTGCCCACCACACGCATTTCCTGGGTGATGTGACCCCGGGCGAATTTCATTTCGTGGATCTTGCCGTTCTTATGGACCCGAACGGTGAGCCACTCGGACAGGGCGTTGACGACGGATGCGCCCACGCCATGGAGGCCGCCGGAGACCTTATAGCCGCCGCCGCCGAATTTACCACCGGCATGCAACACGGTTAAAACCACTTCCAGCGCAGGCTTGCCGGTCTGGGGCTGGATATCCACGGGGATACCACGACCATCGTCCACCACAGTGATGGAATCGCCGGGGTTGATGGTCACGGTGATGTGCTTACAGAAGCCCGCCAGAGCTTCGTCAATGGAATTGTCCACGATCTCGTAAACCAGATGGTGCAGACCACTGGACGAGGTGGAACCGATATACATACCGGGTCTCTTCCGGACGGCTTCCAGACCCTCCAAAACCTGGATCTGAGAACCGCCGTATTCCTGTGTTACTTTCGTTTCTTCAGACATTCATTGTCCTCCTATCGTTACCAAACCGCATGATGTTGTGACGCTGTAAATAATTCACGCGGGTTCGTAGGGCGGGGGCATGCCCCCGCCGCCCCACGTCCGGAATAAATGTTTTTCCAAAAACCGGACGGCAAAAATGGATACCTGGTCGGCGGAGTCATGACTCCGCCCTACGAATATTTCCTTTGATTACTTCAATATTCTTCCCCAGTTTGGTAAATCTGCCGCTTTCGCAGCAGGTGATGAATACCTGGCCGGAGATGATCTGGTTCAGCACAAAATCCTGCCTTCCCGGATCCAGTTCGGAGAGCACGTCATCCAATAGCAGTACCGGCTGCTCTCCCCATTCCCGGCCCATGAGTTCCCGCTGGGCCAGTTTCAAACTGATGGCAGCAGTGCGGGTCTGCCCCTGGGAACCATAGGCTTTCAGGTCGATTCCGTTCAAGGCCACGGTGAAATCATCTTTCTGGGGGCCTGTCAGGCATTGAGCCGTTTCCAGCTCCGCACGGTAATGCCGCTGCAAATGCTCCTGCAAGTCTTCCGTCAATTTCGCCACCGGGGCAAAGGGATTGGAAACCGTGGAGACGGTCTTATATTCCAGAGAAAAATTCTCCACACCTCCGGAAAACTGCCTGTGGAAATCTTCTGCGCTTTTCCCCAGAGCATCGAAAAACCGGGCTCGGTAGGAGATCAGCAGCGCACCCACCTGACAAAGCCTGGTGTTGTATTCCGGCAGAATGTCCAGCACGGCGGGATTTTCAAAGTGGTCTTTCAAAATCCGGCTTTTTTGCTCCAAAATCCGGTGGTACTCCCCCAGAGCCGCTTCGTAATTGGGCCGCAGACCGCAAAGGGCCGTATCGGCGAACCGCCGCCGCTGGGCACCGCCCATTTTCAGGATCAGTAAGTCCTCCGGGCAAAACAGCACCGTAGGCAATACCCCTGCCAGTTCCGAAGCGCTTTTCTTTCTGGCACCGTTGCGGAAGATCTGCCGGGGCCGGGCACCGGAAAACAGGAGATAGCGCAGCGTCTGCTGCCGCTCCTGAGAGAAAACCGTACCCTGAATTTCTCCGAAATCTGCCCCAAAGGACACCATTTCTGCCGTTTTCTGAGCCCGGAAACTTTTTCCGCTGCCAAGATAAGCGATGGCTTCCAGCAGATTGGTCTTTCCCTGGGCATTGTCCCCCACGATGAGATTCACCCCGGGGTCAAATTCCACCTCTGCCTCGGTATAATTCCGGAAGGTGCGCAGCGTCAGTTTTTCCAGATTCATGCGTGGTTGGAGATCAGGTAGGTCTGATCCTGGAAAGAGAAAGTGTCCCCATTATAGAGCTTCTTGCCCCGCATGGTACAGACTTCCCCATTCACCAGAACCTCTCCTTCCTGGATCAGGCTCTTGGCCTCACCGCCGGAATAGACAATGTTGGCATATTTCATAGCATCCTGGAGCTTAATAAACTCCGTGGAAATGGACACCGGAATGGCGGTGTCTTTCTTTTTTACGGTTACTTTCATAATTTTTCACCTCAAAAAATGGTATCAATCAGGCGGAAACATATTCGTTGCATTCGTAGGGCGGGGGCATGCTCCCGCCGCTCAGGCAGCGATGATTGCATAGGTATTTATTAAAATGCTGTGTCCCCACATCTGAGATACCGTCGTAACATACTTCATTCAACGAACCAATTAAAAATCTATAGCGGGTCGGCGGGGGCATGCCCCCGCCCTACGATGTTAGCCGTTCTTAATTCTCACCGGCAGCACCATATAAGCAAAATCAAACTTATCATCCACTGGGGTCAGGACGATGGGGCTTAAGCCGTTGGTCAGTTCCATGGTCACCTCTTCGGAGGGGATGACTTTCAAGGCATCGGCAAGATACCGGACATTGAAGCCGATCTCCAGTTCCTTGCCGTCACCGGCGATGGAACATTTATCCTCTGCGGCACCGATGGTGGTATTGGTGCGCATCAAAAGCTCATTGTGGCTGAACACGCAGCGCACGGGGCTCTTGTATTTTTCGGAAACGATCAGACCCACACGCTCCACGGAAGAGGAAAGATCGGAAACATGGGCCACCAGCTGAATGGGGCAGTTGGTGGGAACGACTTTCCGCCAATCCAGGAATTCGCCGTCCAACAGCCGGCAGACCAACGTTGCGTTGCCGATCTGATACAAAATGTGCTTGGGGCCAAGGGTGAAAGAAGCATCGTCTTCGGAATCGGTAACGATTTTTTCCACTTCTTTCAGTCCCTGAGCGGGAACCACAAAGGAAAGCTCCCGCTCGGTGCTCTCCTGGGGGTGGTAAGTCCGGCGGGCCAAACGGAAACCGTCCACGGCAATGGCGGTGATGGAATCGTTGGTGACCTCGAACTTCACGCCGGTGTGGATGGGACGGCCCTGATTTTCGGACACGGCAAAAATGGTGCCGGAGATCAGTTCCTTCAGCTTGTTCTGGGGGATCTTGATGGGACGGCCGGAGTTGACATCCGGAAGGTCGGGGTAATCCTCGGCACTTTCGGCGGAAATGGTGAAGGAAGCATAGCCTGCCCGGATGGAGACTTTGAAATCCTCGCTGACCACCACCGTCACCGGGCCTTCCGGCAGACGGCGGACAATGTCGCCAAAGAGCTTGGCCGGGAGAATGCACTCACCGGGGTCCGAGACTTCTGCGGGAATGTCATAGGTAATGGCCGTTTCCATATTGTAGCCGGTGAGGGAAATGCCGTGACCGGCCTTGCAGAAGATACCCTCGATGACGGAAAGGCTGCTCTTCTGCGCTACTGTCCGTCCGGCAATATTCAGACCCTGAACCAGCATGTTTTTTTCACAGGTAAAACGCATGGTCATTTTCCTTTCTTGAATAAAATAAGAAAGATAGATATATCTATCATAGGTTAAGGCAGTCGTAACAGTATTAGTACAAATTTATGTGGAAAAGTCCCTTTTGCCTTAGAGCCGCAACGGAAATTTCTCCACAACCCGGTGTGAAAAAATAAGAAGTTTTCCACAGCCAATTTTTCCGGCTGTGGGGAAATTTTTTCTGAGCGAGTTTTCCACACAATTTCTTTCCACAATCCACAGGGACTGTGGATAAATTTTTGCGTCTGCTATTTCTAAGGGAAAAGTCTTGTCATCCCGACCAAGCGTAGCGCGTGGAGGGATCTACGCACCGAATGTCACTTATGCAGTACGATAGTGCCAAGATTCCTCGAATCCGCTTGCGCTCCGCTCGGAATGACAACGTATTCTTACAAACTGGAGTTAATATTCGCCGTAATATCCCGGATGTTATTTTGCATATGGCTGTCGCCGTTTTTCAGGGCGACTTCCACTTTCCGGATGGCGTAGAGTACGGTGGAGTGGTCTCTGGCAAATTCCTTGCCGATATCCGGCAGACTCAGGTTGGTGAGTTTCCGGATCAGATACATAGCCACCTGCCGGGCTTCCGCGGTGCCCTTGTTTTTCTGGGTGCCCCGGATCACGCTTTCGTCTACATTATAGAATTTGCAGACCTGGGTGATAATCAGCGGAGCTGTGGGCAGGGCGTTGCCTTCGCTCTTGAACATATCGTCAATGGCCCGGGAGATATTGGGAAGATCCAGAGGCATGTTGTTCAGGTCCCGGTAGGCCAGAATCTTTTTCACGGTACCTTCGATCTGCCGGACATTGCTGGTAATATTGATGGCGATGTAGTTACACACATCGTCGGTCAGCGTCAGTCCCAGCTGCCGGGCCTTGTTCTGGATGATGGCCATTCTGGTCTCGTAATCCGGGGGATTGATGTCAGCAATCAGGCCCCAGAGGAACCGGCTGCGGAGACGTTCTTCCAAAGTCAGCATATCGTCAGGTTTCCGGTCAGAAGTCAGGACGATCTGCTTGTGCTCTTCATAGAGTTTATTAAAGGTATGGAAGAATTCCTCCTGGGTGGATTCCTTACCGGCGATGAACTGGATATCATCCACCAGGAACAGGTCTGCTTCCCGGTACTTGCTGCGGAATTCGATATTTTTACCGTTTTTGATGGCGTCGATCAGCTCATTTGTGAACTGGTCGCCCTTGATATACACGATATTGGCGGTGGGATTATCCTTGCGGATGCCGTTGGCAATGGCGTACAGCAGGTGGGTCTTGCCCACGCCGGGAGGGCCATAGATAAACAGGGGGTTATACACCTGGCCCGGGGTTTTGGATACCGCAATGGCGGCGGAGTGGGCGAAGCGGTTGCTGGGGCCCACAACGAAATTATCGAAGGTAAACTGGGGGTTAAAGTCCATGGAGGTGGAAGCTTTGGCTTTGTTCTTTCTGGCGTTGAGCTCCTCGTCACCAAAGACCAGCAGCTTGGCGTCGGAATTGAATACCTCCTTCAAAGCGTCCTGGATGTAATCGGTGCAGCGGCGGCGGATGATCTCCCGGCGGAAATCCGAAGGAGAATACAAAATCAGGTTATCCTCGTTCAGCTCCACCACCTCAGCGTCGTCAAACCACGCCGACACGGTGACGGCACCCAGACGCTCTTCCATATGGCTCAAAACCTTGGCCCACACATAGGCGGAAGAATACATATTGCGGCTCCTTTCTCTTATCTGAAAGCCCAATTCCGGGCATAACTATTCACCCTAAATCTTATCACATTTGACCATAAAACTCAAGGAAATTATGGAGAAATAAATTCTAAATTTATGGATAAAAAGGAACAGGCAAGGCCTGTTCCTTTTTACGAGACTGATACCCTGGCGGTAATCGTTACACCATTGGGTGGGTAGCCCGGTAACGAATCCGGGTGAAAATTGTGACTGTAAGGGCGATCATTGGTCGCCCGCCCGATAACTGACCAGATACCAGCGGGCGGCCAATAGCCGCCCCTACGAAATTGTTGTGACATTTCCCAAAAAACTCATCACTCCTAACTTCTACTATGTCCCGAACCGGGCGGGCCCAATGGTGTAACGATTACCACCGGCCTATCCCACTCGAAATAGTCTTTGGCCACTGTCCACTTCTCTCTACATTCCGCTCAAAAAACCTCCCGGAAATTGGTGACTTTTTGGCTTGATTCTGGGTATTTCCTATGCTAGAATACATGATTAAGAACCACAATAAAATACAGAAAACCGTCCATGTCCTTTTGGCATGGGCGTAAGAGGATCGATTATGCAAACCGCAAAAAAAATCTGGACCTATCTTGTGGTTGCCGTTATTGCTTTGGGAGCATCCTTAAATTATGAATTGTTCGTCTTCCCAAATCAGTTTGCCCCTTCGGGCCTGAATGGCATCTGCACCATGATCCAGCATATTACCGGCATTTCCGTGGGTTATTTGAGCCTTGTCATCAATGTGCCTCTGGCCATTTGGTGTTATAAAGAGGTCAGCAAACCCATCGCTGCCCGGTCTATGGTCTATGTGCTGATGTTTTCTCTGGGACTGCTGTGTTTCGATCAGGTGGATCTTTCTGCCTTTGCCTATGTGACGGAAAGCGGCACTTCCAAAATTCTGGGCCCACTGGTTGCCGGTGTGATCCAGGGTTATATCTATTCGGTTCTGATGAAGGCCAGCGCCTATTCCGGCGGCACGGATTTTATCTCTGCCATCGTCCATCAGCGGGATCCCAGTAAAAGCGTGCTGGGATTCAGCTTCGTCATCAATGTTTTCGTGGCCATTGCCAGCTATTTTGTCTACGGCTACCAGATGGAACCGGTGATCCTGTGCATCCTGTACAGCTTCATGTCCAGCAATGTTGGCTCCCGCCTGCAAAAGTCCGGCCGGGAAGCCATCTGTTTTGAGATCATCACCGACTATCCGGAGGAGATTTCCAAGGAAATCATCGCAAAAACCCACCATTCCACCACCTTGATCCCCGCCAAGGGCATGTATTCCGGCCACGAGACCAATATGCTGGTGTGCGTGGTCAATAAGCCCCAGGCGGCCATCGTCATTCAGATCTGCCGCAGCTATGACCGTACCTTCGCCATCATGGACCCTGTGGGCGAAGTAGTGGGTAACTTCAAAAAGCTCAATCAGGACGGCCACCAGGTCATCGAAATGCTGGACGCCGGAGATGGAAAGACGTTGTAACAGTTGACAGTTAAGTAGTGCAAAGGGCTGCGCAATCCCTTCCCCCGGGGGGAAGGTGCCCCGAAGGGGCGGAAGAGGAACGGCGAAACTTTAAAGTTTGCAGAAAGTCTGTTACAACGCAATAATCGTAACATTTTTGCCCGCATTCCTCTTCAGTCACCGCCTTTGGCGGTGCCAGCTTCCCCCCGGGGGAAGCGATATGCGGCCCATGGCCGCCAAACCAATTTCGTAAGCAAATACAATTACTATATAAAAATCTAACAATCAGGAGGAACTAAAAAATGGCGTATTATTATCCCGAACCCAGCCACACCTTCAGCGAATACCTGCTCGTTCCCGGATATACTTCCGAGGAATGCGTCCCGGACAAGGTCAGTCTCCGGACTCCTTTGGTCAAGTACCGCAAGGGCGTGGAGGAGCCCGCCATTTCCCTGAATGTTCCTCTGACTTCTGCCGTTATGCAGTCTGTGTCCAATGACACCCTGGCCATCGCTCTTGCCAAGGAAGGCGGCATCAGCTTCATTTTCGGCTCCCAGTCCATTGAAAATCAGGCTGCCATGGTGGCCAAAGTCAAGGGTTATAAGGCAGGCTTCGTCACTTCTGCTTCCAACCTGACCCCTGATGCCACGCTGGCAGATGTTCTGAATCTGAAGGCTGCCAACGGCTTCTCCACCGTGGCCATCACCGAGGACGGCACCGCCCACGGCAAGCTCCTGGGCATCGTCACCAGCCGTGACTACCGTGTGTCCCGGATGAGCCCCGAAGACAAGGTCAGCTCTTTCATGACCCCCCGGGAAAAGCTCATCACCGCCCCCGCTGACACTTCCCTGAAGGAAGCCAACAACATCATCTGGGATCACAAGCTGAACAGCCTGCCCATCGTGGACGAAAATGACCACCTGATGTACTTCGTCTTCCGGAAGGACTACGCTTCCCACAAGGAAAATCCCCTGGAACTGCTGGACAGCCAGAAGCGCTATCTGGTAGGTGCCGGTATCAACACCCGGGACTACGCCACCCGGATCCCCGCTCTGCTGGAAGCCGGTGCGGATGTTCTGGTTATCGACTCCTCCGAGGGTTACACCTGCTGGCAGGAAAAGACCATCAAGTGGGTTCGGGAAACCTACGGTGACACCGTGAAGATCGGTGCCGGTAACGTGGTGGACCGGGACGGCTTCCGGTTCCTGGCTCAGTGCGGCGCAGACTTCGTCAAGGTGGGCATCGGCGGCGGCTCCATCTGCATCACCAGAGAGACCAAGGGCATCGGCCGTGGTCAGGCCACTGCCCTGATCGAAGTGGCAGCTGCCCGGGATGAGTATTTCAAGGAGACCGGCATTTATGTGCCCATTTGCTCCGACGGTGGTATCGTCCACGATTACCACATGACCCTGGCTCTGGCCATGGGCGCAGATTTCCTGATGCTGGGCCGCTACTTCGCCCGGTTCGACGAGTCCCCCACCAATAAGGTCATGATCAATGGTGCTTATATGAAGGAATACTGGGGCGAAGGCTCCAACCGTGCCCGGAACTGGCAGCGCTA
>CAYXUI010000031.1:0-22263 GCA_964468195.1 uncultured Oscillospiraceae bacterium
CCCCGCCGACAAGAAAAGCTTTGACATAATCCATCAGGCATTTCCTCCTTCGATGCAAACGGCATGGCAGACTCCGGGAATAGGGAGCCCCTGCTGGGTGGAAGTGGGGGAGAGGAGCGCACCGGTGCCGCAGAAGAGAATTTTCTTCAGTTTTCCGGTATTCAGCCGATCCAGCAGATAGCCGCACAAAGTAATGGCGCTGCACCCACAGCCGGAACCGCCGGAGTGGACATCCTGTTTGGTGTTGTCGAATACCAGCGTGCCGCAGTCCGTCAGCCGGCCACCAAGGGAAATACCCTCCCGCTTGGCAAGCTCCAGCAGGGTTTCTTTTCCCAGCTGCCCCAGGTCTCCCGTGACGATGAGATCAAAGTCCGTGGGAGCACAGTGAAAGTCCTCTAGATGGGCCTTTATGGTCTGATAGGCTGCCGGGGCCATGGCACAGCCCATATTGTTGGCATCCTGTATGCCAAGATCTGCCACGGTACCGATGGTGCAGCCGGTGATCCGGGGGCCCTTGCCACTGTGCTGCACCAATGCTGCCCCGGAGCCGGTGACCGTCCATTGGGAGGTAGGCGTCCGCTGGCCACCGTAGCCCAGCGGGAACCGGTATTGCCGCTCGGAAGAAGCAAAGTGAGAGGAGGTCATGGCAACCACCTTATCTGCGTACCCACCGCCTACGGTCATGGCGGCCAGCAGCAGACTCTCCGCCATGGTGGAGCAGGCACCGTAAAGCCCCAGATGGGGGATGCCGGTATTTCGCAGGGTAAAGGAAGAGCCGATGCACTGGTTCAGTAGGTCGCCGGAGAAGACCAGCTCCAGCTCCGACTGAGGAATACCTGCTTTCTCCGTCAGCTTTCGCAGAGCCAGCTGCTGCATGTGCTTTTCCGCCTGCTCCCAAGTCCTCTGACCGAAGTAGGTATCCCGGCACTTCACATCGAAGGTATGGGAAAGGGGACCTTCCGATTCCTTCTTTCCTGCTACGCTGGCCCAGTGGGTGATCACCGGCGGTTCTTCCGGTACAAAGCTCTGCTTTCCACGCTTGTGTTTTGCCATCTATTCACCTTCCGTATCATTTTTAGAATAGTATATCCTTTCTTGCAATTGTTATGAGCGTGGATTATAATGGAGAAAACAGGAAGGGGAAGAAGTATGAAATATGAAATTCGAAAGGCAAACCGGATGGAACTAACGGCTATTGAAGCAATTTATGCCAATGCCCGGCGGTTCATGGCGGAAAACGGGAATCCGGATCAATGGGGCAAAACCGATCCGCCCAGAGAAGTTTTGGAAGAAGATATCCGGCAGGGGAAGCTGTATGTTTTGGAGCATCAGGGGAGTATCCACGGTGTCTTTTACTTTGCCCTAGGGGAGGATCCGACATACTGGGTGATAGAGGACGGCGCCTGGGCCCAGGATACGCCTTATGGCACCATCCACCGTATTGCTTCCGACGGTTCCGGTGGTATTCTGGCAGCAGCGGTGGCTTTTGGCAGAGAGAGGATCTCTCATTTGCGGATGGATACCCACCGGGATAACCGCATTATGCAGCGGGCACTGGAAAAGCAGGGCTTTCAGTACCGGGGCATCATCCATGTGGCCAACGGCTCGGAACGGCTGGCCTATGAATGGTGCAAATAGTAAAAAACAGCAGACGATTCACAAAAATCGTCTGCTGTTTGTATATTCTCTGTCAGCACACACGGCAGGCACCGTAGTAGGTGTTGGCCCAGTAGCCGCTGGTCAGGTTGGAATAGGAAACCGTGGAGCGGGAATTGGGGGCGTGGATAAACTGGCCGTTTCCGGCGTAAATTCCGGCATGGGTAATGCTTGCTCCGGAATTACTGCTGAAGAACACCAGATCGCCCACCTGAAGGTTTGATTTTGCCACGGAAGTACCCTGATTCATCTGGGCAGCGGGGGTGCGGTTGGCGGGGATGCCCACCTGGGTAAGTACATAGTAAACGAATCCTGAGCAGTCAAAACCGCTGGGGGATGCGCCACCGGCTACATAGGGGCAGCCGAGATACTTTTTGGCTTCCGCCAGGATCTGGGAACCGGTAACGCTGGTGCTTTCCGGCAGAGCAGAGGCAGAAGAACCGTTCAGCGCCGCTGCGCTGGGGGTCACGCCGGTGGATACGCCCCGGCGGAAGAACTTGGGGGAATTGACGGAGGCCCGGTTTTCGTAGGGGTACTCCGTCAATGTTACGAAATCACTGCGGATATAGCAGATGGTCTCTTTGTAAATGACTTTCAACCAGCCATTATTCAGGCCGATGATGTAGCAACTGTCGCCTTTGCTGGAAACGGCAACCACGGAATAAGCGGTGGAAGGGCCGGTGCGCAGATTCACGCCGGTACCGGAAATGGTGCCCAGGCCTAACTCTGCATTTTCACAGACGGAAACATCCAGATAATCCTGGTGCATATAGCCTTCCTGAAGGTTGTAGTTGACACGATACCACTGCCCCTCTTTGGAGAGGATCACCACACACTCGTTCTGGGATGCGGTAGCCACCACCGCAGAAGTGGTGTTGGGCTGACTGCGCAGCCGCAGGGAGCTGGCCTTGACAAAGCCAATGCCATAGAGTTGGCTTCCGGCAGCGGAAGCGGGGATCACCATTGCGCTGACGGCCAGGATCACCGTCAGAACAAAGGTGAGGATACGTTTGCTGAATTTCATACTGTTTCCTCCGTCTTTGGTAGCCCTGCCAGCCGGATTACCGGCAGGGCGAAAAAGGGGGCGGGTTATTTACCCGCCAGTGCCCGTTCCAGCCACACACAGCCCAAATCCAGGGCGGTGTAGAAGCCGTCTTTTTCACTCCGTTTTACGATCCGGTCCCGGCTCTTGGCGGCGGGATCCGTCAGCTGGAGCTGAACGGAGACCCGGGTGGCCACGTCCATATCGTTTACCTTTTTGGACTCCAGGATCTGGAGCATGACAATGTGGCTGTCGGCCATGGAACCATAATAAACAATGTTGTCCTTGCGCATCAGCGGACGACCTTTATACATCAAAACTGCATTTTCATCAGCCATGAAAGATACCTCCTGCGAAATGTAATCGAATTGTAACATATTGTTACAAGAAAGTCAAGCTTAAAGTTCAAAAAACGCCGAAAATCAGGAAAGTTTACATAATTATTCCTGAAAAAACGTTGAAAAGGACGGAGGAGTATGAAATTGTCAAGGTACATGTTGTTACGCTGACATAGCAAACAAGATGCTTTTGTAAAAATCCAAAAGCATCTTGGCGGTGGTCATTCCTGTACGAACAGATATTCCCGGACCAGAACCTGCATCAGCTCGTCCCGGTCGATCTTGCAGATCATGCTCCGGGCGCCGTTGTAATTGGTGATGTAGGTGGGATCCTCGGTCAGAAGGTAGCCCACGATCTGGTTAATGGGATTGTAACCCTTTTCCGTCAGAGCCTCATACACACTCCGAAGAATCTGGCGCATATGCTCCTTATCGTCGCTGGGAACGGTGAATTTCAAAGTCTCTCTTTCCGCCATGGTATTCAGCCTCCTTACAGAATAAAGATGTAGTCATTATACCGGAAAAAGACGGATGTGTAAAGTCCTGAACCGGGAAATTTTTGTTAAATTTTACGGTTTTTCCGTCAAATGCGGATCTTGCAGAGAGAGTCAATGGAGTTTGTGGCTTTTCCACTCGGAGTACATCCGGCAAAGGGTGGAGCCCAGCAGGATGCCCACGGCCATGATGCCGGCAATGGCGGCGGTGAACATGCCTTTGCTGGCAAAAAGCTCCATTTCTCCCTGAACGGCGTAGCGCATGGTGTAGTAGACACCGGCGCCGGGGATCAGGGGGAAAATGGACACAACCAGATAGGAAATGGCGGGGTATTTCCGAAGCCGGGCCATGATCTCCGAATACAGAGAGGAGATCAGCGCCGACCAGAAGTAGCCGGTCAGGGCGCTGCCGCCAAAGTCCAGCGTCAGCTTGTATACGGCCCAGGAAAGGATGCCGCCAAATGCACACAGCAGCATACCGGGGCCGTGGATGTTGAACAGAATGGAAAATCCGATGCAGCCGATAAAGGAAAACAAACACTGGCTCAGCAGAGAATAGTCGATACCCGCTGCGGATACCGGAGCGGCCCAGAGGGCGGCAGCAGTATTCCATGCGGCAGCAGTGCCCAGGGCGATGGCAGCCGCCACCAGCAGAACCTGCACCACCCGGTTGATGCCGGAATTGGTGTCACCATAAATAATGTCCCGCATGGCGTTGGTAAACAGCAGTCCCGGAACCAGGATCATCAGAGCGCCGATGGTCACCGCATCGGGATTTCCGGCAATGCCCAGATATCCCAGCCAGTAGGCAAGCAAGGCCATGAAAAAGGAACTGGCGATGGTGCTGAAAAAGGGATTAGCCTTCCGTTTTTCCAGAAAGCGGTTGATAAAGCCCACCAGCAGTCCGCAGATACCGGCGCAGAGTCCGTCCAGCCAACTTCCGGAGAAGAACAGACCGTAACCCAAAGCACCCAGAAAGTACCCCAGATACACCATGGGCCTGCTGTAGACACTGACCTGGTTTCGGGTTTGGGCAAGCCATTCCATGGCAACGGAAGGCGCCGGGGCCTGGGCGCAGATGGTTCGGCTGAGACTGTTGAATTTTTCCACAGCGTCCAGATTGTTCCCGTGGCCGCCGATGCGGCGCATCCGGGTGGCGGGATGGCCATCCTCCGTAACGATAGACACCATCAGATAATTGGGAATGGCGAAAACTTCCGCCTCTACGCCATAGGCGGCCATACAGCGGCGGACACTTTCCTCCACCCGGAAGGTCTCCGCCCCGGCCATGGCCAGTTCATACCCCAGATCCGTGGCAAGATCCAGCAATGCGTTCAAATCCATTGTATATACCTCGTGTAAAGAGTTGACAGTTGAGAGTGGACAGTTGACAGTTGTGGTATCCCCTTCGGGGATGATTCCGAATTTTTTATTGCCGCAGGGTAATGGCAGCATACTGTCAATTGTCCACTGTCAACTGTCAATTGTAAACTATCGCAAGATAGTTTACAGTATATCAGCTTCCCCGGAATTATCAAGGATTTTCTCCATTGCAGCAGCCGGTACATTTTGCCACAGGGTCGGTGTTCATCATAAAGCAGCAGGGTTCCTGATGATTTTGCCGCAGATAGCCCGCACCCCAGTCCCGCATGGCGACCAGAATGGGCATGAGACTCCGGCCGGTTTCTGTCAGGGAATATTCCACCTTCGGGGGAATCACGGGATAGACCTCCCGGTGGATCAGAGCCTGGGATTCCAGCTCCCGGAGTTGTTGGGTCAGCATTTTTGGAGTGGCTTTGCTGATGCGTTGCCGCAGTTCGGAAAAGCGGAGTTTTCCGTTGGCCAGATGCCACAAGATCAGGGCTTTGTACTTGCCGCCGATAAGATCCAGTGTGGCTTCCACGGGGCAGTTGTCTTTTTCGTCCATTGTCGTTCCTCCTTGGTATCCAAAAGGGTAGTATGGCACCAAATAGTGCATACTTGCGAAATTGCTATCGTATGGTAAAATGATAACACGCAATCGGAAAAACGTCAATTGGTGTTGATTTTTTCTAAGATCTGGTAGATAATAGTTGTATAGAAACGAGGGATGGCTATGAAACTGAAATTCAACGTTACCGGTATGACCTGTGCCGCCTGTTCTGCCCGGGTGGAGAAGGTGACCCGGGCGGTGCCCGGGGTGGAAAAGGCCGATGTGAATCTTCTGGCCGGGACCATGCAGGTGGAGGCGCAGTCTGATGTGACTGCTGCCATTATTCAGGCGGTGCAGAATGCGGGTTATGGGGCTTCTGTTCCCGGTGAAAAGAAGGCGGGAAAGCCCACCGGGGAAGATCCGCAGGCTGCAACCATGAAGGAAATGAAAAAGCGGATCATCGGTTCCGCCGTCTGCCTCATTGTGCTGATGTATTTTACCATGGGGCACATGATCGGCCTGCCCGCTCCCCACTGGTATCACGGGCTGGAAAATGCCATGGTAGCGGCACTGCTCCAGCTGATGCTGACATTGCCTCCGGTTTACTTAAACCGGGTCTACTATTCCCGTGGCCTGAAAGCTCTGTGGAACAAAGCCCCCAATATGGATTCTCTGATCGCCGTGGGTTCTCTGGCATCTTTGAGCTATGGCATTGTGGCATTGTTCCGGATGGCCTATGGCATGGGTCACGGGGACTGGGATCTGGTGCAGATGTACAGCGAAAACCTGTATTTTGAATCTGCTGCCATGATTTTGACGCTGATTACCTTGGGTAAATTCCTGGAAGCCAGAGCCAAGGGCCGCACCGGCGATGCCATCCGGGCGCTGATGGACTTGAGCCCCAAGAGCGCCACCGTCCTGCGGGATGGAAAAGAAATGGAAATTCCCGTGGAAGAGGTGCAGGTGGGAGATACTGTAGTGGTGCGTTCCGGCGGCAGCATTCCTGTGGACGGCACGGTATTGGAAGGCCGGGCTTCCGTAGACCAGAGCGCCCTTACCGGCGAAAGTGTTCCCGTTGAGAAGCTTCCGGGAGATACGGTGGCGGCGGCTACCATCAATACGGAAGGCTATCTGACCTTCCGGGCAGACAAGGTGGGGCAGGATACCACCCTGGCTCAGGTCATCCGCATGGTGGAAGAGGCCGGTGGCTCCAAGGCGCCCATTGCCCGGCTGGCGGATCAGATTGCCGGTGTGTTTGTGCCGGCGGTCATGAGCATTGCGGCGGTGACTTTCCTTGTCTGGATGCTGGCGGGGTACGGAATGGAATTCAGCCTGAACTGCGCCATTTCTGTGCTGGTGATCTCCTGCCCCTGCGCATTGGGCCTGGCTACCCCTGTGGCCATCATGGTGGGTACCGGACGGGGCGCCCAGATGGGCGTGCTGTTTAAGAATGCCCAGGCTCTGGAAAACCTCCACCATGTGGATACTGTGGTGCTGGACAAGACCGGTACCCTGACCACCGGCAAGCCGGAGGTAACGGATATCCTTCCCGGCTGTGTTTCTCAGCAGGAACTGATGGCCGTTGCGGCGGCATTGGAAAGCAAATCCGAGCATCCTTTCGCCAAGGCGATTTTGCAGAAAATGGGGGCTGCTTCCTACCCCGAGGCAGTGGACTTTGAGACCCTCCCTGGCCGGGGCGTGGCGGGAACCGTTGCGGGAAAACGCTGCTACGGCGGTAACCGGCGGCTTATGGATGACATCGGCGTTGCAGTTCCGGAGCTTCCGGAACTGGCCGATCAGGGAAAGACTCCTTTGTATTTTGCCTGTGAAAAACAGTATCTTGGTACCATTGCCGCAGCGGATGTGCTGAAAGCGGATTCCGTGGAAGCGGTGAAGGCCATGCAGGAACTGTCGCTGGATGTGGTGATGCTCACCGGTGACAATGCGGTGACGGCCAAGGCCATTGCGGCCAACGCCGGGATCACCCATGTGATCTCCGATGTGCTGCCTACGGACAAGGCCGGTGCCGTGAAGAAACTCCAGTCTGGCGGACACAAGGTGCTGATGGTGGGCGATGGTATCAACGATGCCCCGGCACTGGTAACGGCGGATGTGGGCATGGCCATCGGCGCCGGTACGGACATCGCCATGGAATCTGCGGACATCGTATTGATGAACAGCTCCCTCGCCGCCGTCAGTGGCGCCATCGAGCTGAGTAAGGCCACCATCCGCAATATCAAGCAAAATCTGTTCTGGGCCTTCTTCTATAACACGCTGGGGATTCCCGTGGCGGCAGGCGTATTGTTCCTGCCCTTGGGGCTGAAGCTGAGCCCCATGCTGGGTGCGGCGGCCATGAGCGTGAGTTCCGTCTTCGTAGTGACCAACGCCCTGCGGCTGCGGTTCTTCAAACCCAAGGTCATGCCGGAACCGGCAAAACAGGCAGCGGTATGCTGCTGCACAGAAGAGGTCTGTGCAGGGGTCTGCCCGGTGGAAGTACCCACGGAAAAAGTCGTGATCCGGGTCAATGGTATGATGTGCTCCCACTGCACTGCCTCTGTAGAAAACGCCTGCATGAGCGTTCCCGGCACGGTGGAAGCCCATGCGGATCTGGAAAGCAAGACGGTCACCGTTATCGGCACTGCCGACGTGGAAGCACTGAAGCAGGCCATCCGGGCGGAAGATTATGAAGTGGTGGAAGAGCCGAAGGCGAAGACCCAGGTGATCCGGGTCAACGGCATGATGTGTTCCCACTGCACCGCCTCCGTAGAAAATGCCTGCAAGAGCGTCCCCAGCACGGTGGAAGCCCATGCGGACCTGGAAAGCAAAACTGTTACCGTCGTTGGTACGGCAGAATATGAAGCTCTGAAACAGGCAATCGTGGCAGAAGATTACGAAGTCGTGGAGGAATAAACCATGAAACAGGACATTTGGTACGCATCCAGAGGAAAAGGACAGATCCACGCCTGCCGGTGGACATCGGAAGGGGAGCCCAGGGCGGTTTTACAGATCGTCCATGGCATTGCGGAATTCGTGGAGCGGTATGAGGATTTCGCCCGCTATCTCAATGGCCTTGGCTATGTGGTGGTGGCGGAAGATCATATGGGTCACGGAAAGTCCATCGAAGGGGGCAGCACCCGGGGCTATTTCCACGGGGGCTGGTTCACAGCGGTGGAGGACACCATGACCCTGATGAAGGACACCATGGCGTCTTACCCAAATCTTCCCTATGTCCTGTTCGGTCATTCCATGGGATCGTTCATGGCCCGGACGATTCTGTGCCGGTACCCGGACTGCGGCATTTCCGCTGCGGTGATCTGCGGCACCGGCTGGCAGCCGGCCTTTGCCCTGCCGGCTATGATCCGGTTGGTGGATGGCGTGTGCAAAAAGCAAGGGGAGGAAAATCCCAGCGAAACACTCCAAAATCTGGTCTTCGGCGGCTACAACAAAAAAGTGGAGCATCCCCGAACTCCCTATGACTGGCTGACCCGGGATAAGGGGATCGTGGATGATTATATTGCCCATCCTGACTGTGGTTTTACCGCCTCGGCGGGACTGCTTCGGGAGATGATGAAGGGCATCGCCTATATCGAAACCCCTGGAAATCTTGCCAACATGAAAAAAGATCTTCCGATGCTGTTCATTGCCGGTGGCGATGATCCCGTGGGCAACTACGGCAAGGGCGTTCGCCGGAGCGGAGAGGCCTTCCGGCAGGCGGGAATGAAAGATGTGACGGTAAAGATCTATCCTCTTGGCCGCCATGAGATTTTGAACGAGATCAACCGGGAGGAAGTCTATGCCGACGTCAGCGGTTGGCTGGGAGAAAAACGATAAAAATTCAGTGTCATTGCGAGCCCGTGTGCGCACTGGCCCGCCTGTCATCCTGAGGGAGCGATAGCGAGTCGAGGGATCTACGTACTTACGGGACATTTGCAGTAAAATCAATGCCAAGATCCCTCCACGCGCTTCGCTTGGTCGGGATGACATGGTTTTGATGCCTGCGCAACACTTGATTTGCATTAAAAATAAATGATGGCAATTAAGTCCGCTTTATTGGACTGAACTATTGCTATACTATAGCCAGAAACTAGAAAGAGAAGGTCGATGGCTATGTATCAGATTCGTTATATGTTTGGACACATTCAGGTTTATGATGGAAACGGCAAGTTCCTGTTCTCTGCGGACAGCGAGCGGGAAGCCAGAGAGGAATTGGAGGAGTATGCGCAATCTGCGGCTTGATATCTGTTACGATGGTACCCGTTACCGGGGCTGGCAGCGGCTGGCCGGACGGGAGGATACCATTCAGGGAAAGCTGGAAACGGCTCTGTCCAGGATTTTGGGAGAGTCCATCGAAATCAGCGGTAGCGGCCGCACCGATGCCGGGGTCCATGCCAAAGGCCAGGTGGCGAATTTTCACTGTGAAAGCACCATGCCGGCGGAGGAAATTTTGGCTCAGCTTCGGAAGTATCTGCCGGAGGACATCGGCATATACTACTGTAAGGATGTATCGCCCCGGTTCCATGCCCGGCTGAATGCCAAAGAGAAAACCTACTGCTATCGTATTTGGAACAGTGAGAGTCCCTGTGTGTTTCAGCGGCGGTTCGTCACGGTTTTTCCGGAAAAGCTGGATATTGCGGCTATGGAGCAGGCGGCGGTCTTACTCTGCGGGGAGCATGACTTTTCCGCTTTCTGCGGCAATGCGAAAATGAAAAAATCCACGGTGCGCTATCTCCGTTCCATTTCCATCACCCGGCAGGGGAAGGAAGTGCGGCTGCAGTTCACCGGCAACGGCTTTTTGCACAACATGGTGCGGATCCTGGTGGGAACCCTCATCGAAGTGGGCCGGGGCCAGCGGGATGCATCGTCCATTCCGGAACTGTTTGGCGGTCAACGGAAAGCGGCAGGATTTCTGGCACCGCCCCAGGGGCTGTGCCTGGAGGAGGTATTCTATTGAACATTCAGATTTTCGGAAAAAGCAAATGCTTCGATACGAAAAAAGCGGAGCGGTACTTCAAGGAGCGCCGGATCAAATTTCAGTCCATCGATCTGAAAAAGTACGGCATGTCTCCCAAGGAGTTTGACAGCGTTCTCCGGGCGGTTGGGGGTATTGACAACCTCATCGACTGGGAGAGCAAATCCCCGGAGATCACCCTGATGAAGTACATGGATGACAATCGGGTCAAAGAGGACAAGGTTTTTGACGACCCGACACTGATGAAGACCCCTGTGGTGCGCAACGGCAAGCAGGCCACCGTGGGCTATTGCCCGGAAATTTGGGCCGGTTGGGAATAATGGCTCGATTACGAAAGCAGTTTCTCCAAAGGGGAAACTGCTTTTTTGTTGATTTTTACAGATTTTGTGCAACTTTCATCTTGCAGTATCCACAAAAAAGTGGTAGACTAGGAGGCATCATTACGAAAATTGTCGCATGGCTCAATGCTTTTTTATGGGGCGCACCCTCTCTGCTGATGATTTTGTCGGTGGGGTTGTTTCTTACCATCCGGCTGAACGTTGCCCAGTTGCGGCTCCTTCCGGCGGCGCTGAAGGACTTTTTTGACAAACTCCGGCCGGGGAAAGAAGACTCCGGATTTCAGGCCCTGTGTACCGCACTGGCTGCTACGGTGGGGACCGGGAATCTGGTGGGGGTGGCCGGGGCCATCTGCCTTGGAGGCCCGGGGAGCGTGTTCTGGATGTGGCTTTGCGGCATCTTTGGCATGGTCACCAAATTTGCGGAAGCCACCCTTGCCGTCCGTTACCGGGTGAAGGGTCCGGAGGGCTGGCTTGGCGGGCCTATGTATGTGATGGAGCAGGGACTGGGGCCAAAATGGCGGCCCATGGCTGTGGCTTACAGCCTGTGCGGTGTGGCGGCGGCCTTCGGCGTGGGAAACGCCGCCCAGATCAATGCAGCGGTTTCTGGTATCCGGGGTATGCTGACAAGCTTTGAAATCAGGATCCCAAAGAACTTTGGCCTTCTGCTGGGGCTGTGCTTTGGGGGAATGCTGGGCAGTATTCTGCTGGGCGGTGCCGGCAAGATCGGAAAAGCGGCGGAAAAACTGGTGCCCTTTGCATCGGCGGGGTATATTTTGCTGTGTCTGGGGGCGTTGATCGTCAAACGCAATGCGCTGCCTGGTGCGGTTGCTGCCATTGTGCAGGGGGCTTTTTCTCCCCGCGCCGTCACCGGCGGCATGATCGGCTCTGCCTTTCAGGCACTTCGCATCGGCTGTTCCCGTGGGGTTTTTACCAATGAAGCGGGGATGGGTACCGCCGCCATTGCCCACGCTGGGGCAGAGGTAAACCGTCCTGTCCGGCAGGGAATGATGGGGATATTGGAAGTGTTTCTCGATACCATCGTGATCTGTACCCTGACGGCACTGGTGATTTTGACCAGCGGCGTACCCGTTCCCTACGGCCGGGAAGCCGGGGCGGAGCTCACCACAGCGGCCTTTTCCACCGTCTATGGCCGGGGGGCAGCGGTGTTTTTGAATCTGGCTATGGTTTTGTTTGCCCTGGCCACGGTGTTGGGCTGGAGCCTGTACGGCGGGCGGTGTGCCCAGTATCTCCTTGGCCCCGGGGGTTGGAAGACCTTTGTGCTGGCCCAGACGGCCATGGTGGTGGCCGGAGCGGTGCTGGATACGGCACTGGTGTGGCAGCTTTCCGAGACCATCAATGGTTTGATGGTCATTCCCAATTTGATCACCTTGGCGGTGCTGTTCCCGGAACTGCACCGTCTTACGAAAGAATATAAAAAGTCCGATGGCTTAGCCGTCGGCGGAGGTAATTATGCAGATTTCCATCAACGCCAACCGTTGCGAACCCTCTCCCATGCGAAAGTTCCACCCTCTGGCTGTGGCGGCCAAGAAAGAGGGCAAGAAGATCTATCACCTGAACATCGGCCAGCCTGATCTGCCTACCCCCGGGGCATACTACGATGCCATCCATCAGTTTGCAGACAGAACGCTGGAATATGAAGCTTCCCCCGGACGGCCGGAGCTGATCCAGGCGGTGAAGAACTATTATCACGAGCTGGACGTGGAGCTGGATGACAATGACATCCTCATCACCACCGGCGGCAGTGAGGCGCTGCTGTTTACCTGCCTTTCCATTCTGGATCCCTATACCGAGGTCATCATCCCGGAGCCCTACTATCCCAACTACACCACCTTTGTCCATGCTGCCGGCGGTGTTATCCGTGCCCTGCCCACCAATCCCTGGGAGGGCTACCGTTACGCTGACCGCAAGCGCATCGAAAGTCTCATCACCCCCAATACCCGGGCCATTATGATCACCAATCCCGGTAACCCCACCGGTGTTGTGCTGGACGAGACGGAAATGCGGATGATCGCGGATGTGGCCAAGGAGCACAATCTGTTCCTGATTTGTGACGAAGTCTACCGGGAATTCTGCTATGACGATAAGTTCGGCGTGCCCACCATGGCACGGTTCCGGGATATCGACGAAAATCTGGTCATCATCGACTCCGTTTCCAAGCGGTTCTCCGCCTGTGGCGCCCGGGTGGGCTGTGTGGTCACCCGGAACAAGCAGCTTCAGGCGGCTCTGCTGAAGTTCTGCCAGTCCCGTCTGTCTGTGGCTACCGTGGATCAGGTGGGTGCAGCGGCGCTGTATAACGTGGATCATGCCTTCTTCCGGGAGTGTAAGGCAGAGTACCGCAAGCGCCGGGATACTGTCATTAAGAAGCTGCGCCAGATCCCTGGTGTGGTGGTTGAGGAGCCTATGGGTGCCTTCTACGTTATGGCAAGCCTCCCTGTGGACAATGCGGATAAATTCCAGCGCTGGCTGCTGGAGGACTTCAGCGACAATGGGGACACCGTTATGTTTGCCCCCGGCGCACCCTTCTACGAGACCCCCGGTAAGGGCATCAACGAAGTGCGAATTGCCTATGTGCTGAAGCAGCAGGATCTGGAGCGGGCTATGGATGTACTGGCCCGGGGCATATCTCAGTATCAGAAACAGATCATGAAGATCCAGCCGGTGCCGGTTGACGGCTAATGCAACAAGAAATCTGCTGCAGGGAGAAGCCTTGCAGCAGATTTTTGTACAAACCCTAAAAAATAATTCTTGCAATTGATGAAAAATGTTGTATATTATACCTATAAAAACGGAAGCGTGGTGAAGCCCTTGGAACCCAATGTCTACAGAAAGATAGCAGCCCTGGCTATGGAGGATACCAGCCTGGAAAACAGCATTGGCTATTTGACAGAGCATCTGGGGCATTTTCTGCGGAAACGGGAGCGGGTGATGATCTGCTTTTGGAATGCCGGTCGGGGCAGCCTTGGCTGGCTCATGGAGCAGGCGGTGCTGCGCTGTGGCGCCATCCCGGTGGTCTGGGGGCAGGACCGGCTGTGGAGCACCCTGCTGCGGCAGGCCTTTTCCAACAAGACCAGCGCCATCATCGGCCCGCCGCTGATATTGCTGGGGCTGACCAAACTGATCCGCCACGGCGGGGTGCCACTGTATGTCCGGAAGGTCATTACCGCTGCCTATCCCTGCCCAGACTGGATGATCGATGGATTGGTGAAGGGCTTCGACTGCGAAGTGGGAGGCTGCTTTACTCTGGATGAAACCGGTGTGGTGGCGGGGTTTGCCTGCGGCCACAGCTGGGGCGTACACCTGCGGGAAGAGGAATACGGTGTGGACATCGTGGATGGGGACGGAAATTCCCTGCCCGATGGCGAGCTGGGGGAAATGGTGCTCTATCCCAAATTCCATCCGGAGCTTCGCCATCCCATGGGAGAGTTGGGGCGGCTGGAGCGGTCGGTGTGCCCCTGCGGCAGCCATGCTCCCCGGCTTCTGGATATACAGGTCGGTTCCATAGACCCGGATCTGGTCGCATTGGGGGAGAGCCTGCAACGCTGGACCAGCGTGCTGGACTGTTACCTCCATAAGGGAGAATCCGGGTTGGAAATCGAGATCGTCTGCTTCCCCGGAGAGCAGCTTCCCAAGCTGCCCAGCGCGGCAAAACTGGTGATCCGCCCCTGGGATCCGGCGGTGGATAAGCCGTTTTTCTACCATTCGGAACATATGATGGGAATTTACGGTTAATTTCCCATTGACAAATCTTTGGTTTGTGATAAAATGCAGGGTATATGCAAAGACTTTGGGGAAACCAAGCAGTCAGGAAACATCCGGAGCGAGAGGGAAGTGGTGAAAGCCCTCGATGTTGCGTCTGCGCGCCACTTCCCTTTGTTGCCCGGGAGGACCGGGACGGGTGCTCCCGTTACAGTGCATCTAAGATGCCTGCTTTTCAGGCGAATTAGGGTGGTACCGCGATTTTCGTCGCCCCTATTGTATAGGGGCGGCGTTTTATTTTTTGGTGCCGGAAGAAGTGTAAATTATAATTTGGAGGTCATATACCATGAATCCCAAGCCTTACGGCGTAAACGAACTGCGTGAAATGTTCCTAAGCTACTTTGAAAGCAAGGGCCATCTGCGCCTGCCCAGTTTTTCTCTGATCCCCCAGAACGATAAGTCCCTGCTGCTGATCAACTCTGGCATGGCACCCATGAAGCCCTACTTCAAGGGCGAGGTGGAGCCGCCCCGTCACCGGGTCTGCACCTGCCAGAAGTGTATCCGTACCGGCGACATCGAGAACATCGGCAAGACTGCCCGTCACGGCACCTATTTTGAGATGCTGGGCAACTTTTCCTTCGGCGATTACTTCAAGGAGGAGGCCATCTCCTGGAGCTGGGAATTCCTGACCGAGGTGGTGGGCCTGTCCAAGGACCGGCTGTTTCCCTCCATCTATGAAAACGATGAGGAAGCTTTCGAGATCTGGAACAAGAAAATCGGCATCCCTGCCGACCACATCTTCCGCTTCGGCAAGGAAGATAACTTCTGGGAGCACGGCTCCGGCCCCTGCGGCCCCTGCTCCGAGATCTACTACGACCGTGGCGAAAAGTACGGCTGCGGCAAGCCCGGCTGCACCGTGGGCTGCGAGTGCGACCGGTATATGGAAGTGTGGAACAACGTCTTCTCCCAGTTCGACAATGACGGCAACGGCAATTACACCGAACTGGTGCAGAAGAACATCGACACCGGCATGGGCCTGGAGCGTCTGGCAGTTGTCTGCCAGGATGTGAACTCTCTGTTCGATGTGGATACCGTTATGAACATCACCAACAAGGTCACCGAGCTGACCGGTGCTTCCTACGGCAAGTCCTACAAGATGGATGTGTCCCTCCGGGTCATCACCGACCACATCCGGGCATCCACCTTTATGATTGCCGACGGCGTTCTGCCCAGCAACGAAGGCCGTGGCTATGTCCTGCGCCGCCTGCTGCGGCGGGCTGCCCGTCATGGCAAGCTGCTGGGCGTCAACGATCCCTTCCTGTACAAGGTGGTGGAGACCGTTGTCCGTGAGAATGAATCCCACTACACCTACCTGCGGGAGCGGGCAGAGTATATCACCCGGATCGTCAAGATCGAGGAAGAGTCCTTCGGCAAGACCATTGACACCGGCATGGTGATTTTCAACGAAAAGATGCAGCAGCACAAGGCTGAGGGCAAGACCGTGTTCTCTGGTGCGGATGCCTTCCTGCTGTCCGCTACCTACGGCTTCCCCATCGACCTGACTGCCGAAATGGTGGAAGACGAGGGCATGACCCTGGATCTGGAGGGCTTCAACGCTTTGCGGGAAGAAGACAAGGTTCGCGCCCGGGAAGCCCGGAAGGCGCTGGGTGATTTGGGCTGGGCCGGTATCGATCTGGGTAAAGAGATCCCCGAGACCAAGTTCGTGGGTTACGAAAAGAACGTTACCGATGCCAAAATCCTGGCCATCGTTTCGGAAGAAGAGATCCAGCAGACCATCGGCGAAGGTGCCGAGGCCATTGTGGTGCTGGACGAGACCACCATGTATGCCGAAATGGGCGGCCAGGTAGCTGACCATGGTGTGATCTCCACCGAGAACGCCAAGTTCGTGGTGAATAATGTCCAGAAGAACAAGGGCGGCAAGTTCATGCACTATGGCAAAGTCGTATCCGGCGTGCTGAACGTGGGAGACAATGTGACGGTGGCCATTGACGAAGATCGCCGTCAGGCCATCATGCGGGCCCACTCTGCAACTCACCTGCTGCAGGCAGCCCTGAAGCAGGTTCTGGGTGACCATGTCCATCAGGCCGGTTCTCTGGTGGAGCCTGACCGGCTGCGTTTCGACTTCACCCACTTCTCTGCCATGACGGCAGAAGAGCTGGCAAAGGTAGATGCCATTGTGCAGCAGCTGACTATGTCCAGCCTGCCGGTGGATGTAAAGGAAATGTCCATCGACGAGGCCAAGGCCATGGGCGCCATGGCACTGTTCTCTGAAAAGTACGGCGATACCGTTCGGGTGGTTAACATGAGCGGCAAGTCCGTGGAGCTCTGCGGCGGTACCCATGTGGGCAACACCGGCAAGATCGGCCCCTTCCACATCGTTTCCGAGGCTTCCGTTGCTTCCGGTGTCCGCCGGATCGAGGCCATCACCGGTCAGGAATACCTGAAGGATGTTCAGGCCAACCGGGATCTGCTGGGTTCTCTGTGCGCTGCCGTGAAGGTCAAGAAGGCCGACGAGCTGGAAAACCGGCTCAATGCCCAGCTGGAAGAAATCAAGGCGCTGAAGAAGGAAATCGAGCAGTTCAAGGCCAAGGAAGCTTCCGGTGCCGTGGATCAGATGCTCTCTTCTGCCAAGAGCGTAGGTGCCGTGAAGGTGCTGACAGTGAAGCTCCCTGGTGCCGATGCCGGGAAACTGCGCCAGATGGGCGACGTGCTCCGGGATAAGGATGCTTCCGTAGTGGCAGTTCTGGCTTCCGACAACGGTGGCAAGGTCACCTTCCTGGCGGTCTGCGGCAAGGATGCCGTGAAGGCCGGTGTGAAGGCCGGTGAGATCGTCAAGCATGTCTGCACTGTCTGCGGCGGCAACGGCGGTGGCAAGCCCGACTCCGCCATGGGCGGCGGCAAGGATCCCGCCAAGATGGACGAGGCACTGGCTTCCGTTGTGGAGTTCGTGAGCACCAAGGTTCAGTAATTTGTGTAACAGGGGCGCGGCTTTGGCTGCGCCCCTTTGCGTCATATTGTAAGAGAAAGGGGAGAACATGATGCGCAGACTGCTGTATCTTGCTCTGGGCTTCAGCCTTGCCTGCGGGGCTATGTGCTATGGGGAAAGCACCAACGTGCGTGTTGGCATTCTGATAACCGGGTTGCTTCTTCTGGCAGTGCTGAACCGGAAACTTCCTTTTTTGAAAAAGATGCTGCTGTTGGTGATGGGATGCAGTGCCGGGATGCTGTGGTTTTGGCAGTATGAAACCAATCATCTGCAACCGCTGGAGGCGTTGGACAATACCACCCAGACCGTGACCATCCGGGCATCAGACTACGCAAAAGAAAGTACCTATGGCGGTACGTTCTCCGGAACGGTAACGGTAGAAGAACAAACCCTTTCGGTGCAGGTCTGGCTGAATAAGAATTTGTCGATCGAGCCGGGAACGGAAGTAACCGGTCTGTTTCGCTTCCGGACGGCTTCCGCACTGGATATGGACTACTATCAGGGCAAGGGTATTTTCCTTTTGGCCTACCAGAAAGAGGATGTGACTATTCGGCAGCAGGAGAAGAACTGGTTGGAAAAGGTTGCCGCCTTCCGTCATGCCATCCAGGGGCGTCTGACAGAAGCCCTTCCGGAGGATACGGCGGGATTTGCCAGGGCACTGCTGCTGGGGGACACCTCCGGACTGTCCTATTCCCAGGATACGGATCTGAAAATCAGCGGTATCCGCCATGTGGTGGCGGTGTCGGGACTGCATATTTCCATTTTCTTTGCCCTTATTGCCGCCGTGACCTTCCGCAGGCGGGGGCTGATGGCACTGGTGGGAGGGCCGTTGCTGCTTCTCTTTGCGGCATTGGCGGGATTCAGCCCCTCCGTGGTGCGCAGCTGTATCATGTGCGGTTTGATGCTGCTGTCGCTGCTGGTGGATAAGGAATATGATGGGCCCACGGCGCTGTCCTTTGCAGCGCTGGTGATGCTGGTTGCCAATCCCATGGTCATCACTTCTGTAAGTTTTCAGCTTTCCGTGGCGGCTGTGGCAGGGATCTTACTGTTTCAGGCGGGGATTTCCAAATGGATCGGCTCGTTCTTTGGGGAGCAGAAGGGCAAGGGCTGGAAAGCAAGGTGTATTCGCTGGTTTGCCAGTTCCGTTTCTTTGTCACTCAGTGCCAATATTTTGACCACACCGCTGTGTGCCTGGTATTTTGGCATGGTAAGCCTGATCGGCCCGGTGACCAATCTGCTGGTGCTGCCGGTGATTACCCTGATTTTCTACGGCGATATGCTGGTGAGTCTGATGGGCTTTTTTCTGCCAGCTGTTGCTAAAGTTTTCGGTAGGGGGCTTAGCTGGCTGATCCGGTATGTGCTTATGATGGCAGGGGGATTGGCGGATTTTCCGTTGGCGGCAGTGTATACGGCCAGTCCTTATATTACCGTCTGGTTGGTGATGGTGTATGGGCTTCTGATCCTGTTTGGCGTCAACACCAACCGCAAGCCGGGAAAACTGATCTGCTGTGCGGTGCTGGGTCTTGCCCTGGCCCTGGCACTGGATGTGGCGGAAAGTGCATCCGACGATGTGCGCTTTACGGTATTTGACGTTGGGCAGGGGCAGTGCCTGTTGCTGCAAAGCAACAGCACCACGTTCCTGGTGGATTGCGGCGGAGATTATGCAGAAGGTGCCGCAGACAAAGCAGCGGCGGAACTGCTGTGGCAGGGCATTCACCACCTGGATGGAGTGATTCTGACCCATCTGGATGAAGACCATTCTGCCGGAACAGAGTTGCTGCTGACGAGAATGGAAACGGAACTGCTGATCCTGCCACCGGAGCGGTGGGATGTTGCGGATGGATTGTCTGCGCGGGTCATTTATGCGGAAGAAGATCTGGAAATTTCGACTGGAGAGACCGTAATCCGGATTTTTACGGCAGATTATTCCGGTTCCGGAAATGAAAATAGCCTGTGTGTCTTGTTTGATACGGAAAAATGTGATATACTGATAACCGGCGACCGTGACGGCTACGGTGAACGTTCCCTGCTTCGCAACCGGGAAATCCCCAAGGTGGATGTGCTGGTGGCAGGTCATCACGGATCGAAGAATTCCACCTGTCAGGAACTTCTGGATGCCATCCAGCCGGAGATCGTCTGCATCAGTGCAGGACAGGGAAATTCCTACGGCCATCCCCATCCGGAGCTGCTTAACCGGCTGGAAGAGGCAGGATGCGAAATTTACCGCACGGATATTCACGGAACCATAACCATACGGAGGTGAACACATGGCAAAAAAGGCAGCGCCCGACAATGGGCTGAATACATTGAAAGCGGCTCTGAAAAACAAAGATTTGGGACGGCTGTACTTTTTCCATGGGGAAGAGACGTTCCTGATGAACCATTATCTGGGGCAGATGAAAAAGCTCCTGCTGGATCCTCTGACGGAATCTTTCAATTACCACCGACTCAATAACGAGACCTTCGACATCCGTTCCTTTGCCGATGCGGTGGAGAATCTGCCCATGATGGCGGAAGCAACCCTGGTATTGGTGGAAGATATTGACCCCTTTAAGATGAACGAAGGGGACAGAATGAAAATGACGGAGATTTTCTCCGATATCCCGGAGTACTGCACTGTGGTATTTACCTACCTGACCGTGGGCTGGAAAGCAGACAAGCGGCTGAAAAAGCTCTGGGATGCGGTGGACAAGCATGGCACCATCGTGGAGTTTGCCAAACAGGATCAGAAAGATCTGGTTCCCTGGATTTCCTGGCATTTTGCTGCCAGAGGAAAGCGGATCTCCAACGATTTGTGCGTGTATCTGATGGATATCACCGGGGGCACTATGACGGCCCTTTCCGGAGAGATCGACAAAATCTGCGCCTACTCCGGTGCGGAGGAAATTCGAAAAAGCGACATTGATGCTGTGACGGAGCCGGTGCTGGATGCGGTGGTATTCCAGATGACGGATTTGCTCAGCGCAGGCAGGTACGATCAGGCGTTGCTGAAAATGCAGCAGCTGCTGAAAATGCAGCAGGAGCCTCTGGCGATTCTGGGCGCAGTGGGCGGAAACTTCCGCCGGATCGGCACCGCCAGAACCTTGCTGGACAACGGAAAAAATTCTGCCTATCTGCAAAAGCTCTGTGGCCTGCCGGACTATCCAGCCCGGAAGACCATGGAAGCTGCCCGGCGGTTCCGCCCGGAATTTTGTCGGAAAGCGGCGCAACTGGTGGTGCAGACGGATTACCGGATGAAAACCTCCTTCGATGACAGTGAGCGGCTTCTGGAACTGCTGATTTTACAGCTGGCACAGGAGGCACGAAATGGTTAAAATCAAAGAAGCCATTGTAGTGGAAGGCCGGTATGATAAAAATACCCTGAGCCAGATCGTGGATGCCCCCATTTTGGAGACATCCGGATTTGGTATCTTCAAGGACAAACAGCAGATGGCCCTGTTGCGCCGGGTGGCGGAAAAGCGGGGACTCATCGTCTTTACGGACTCCGATGGGGCGGGATTTGTGATCCGCAATCACATCAAAAGTTCCATCCCCGGAAAGTATTTGAAGCATGCCTATATCCCGGACATTCCCGGTAAAGAGAAGCGGAAATCCGCTCCCGGCAAGGAAGGTAAGCTGGGGGTGGAGGGCATGTCCCGGGAAATCATTCTGGAAGCACTCCGCCGTGGTGGTGCCACTATCGAGGGGGAGGATACCCCTGAGCCCAAAAGCATCACCAAGCAGGATCTCATGGAACTGGGTCTCTCCGGTGGAAAAGATTCTGCTGCCAAGCGGCTGCAATTGCTGAAAAAACTGAATCTGCCGGAGCATATGAGCCCAAACGCCATGCTTCAGGCATTGAATTTATTCTATACCCCGGAAGAATTGGCGGAAGCGGTTTCGTCAATGGAGTAAGCATATGGTAGATATACAAGTTAAAAATTTGACCAAGTTTTTCGTCATTGGTGAAAATCTGCTGGAAGACCTGAGCTTTGAAATTCAGGAAGGGGAGTGCGTGGCGATTCTCGGCCGGAACGGCTGCGGAAAGACCACCCTGTTCAATATCCTCACCGGCCAGATGGACTACGACAGCGGCGAAGTTTATGTCAATCCTAATAAACGTATCGGTCTGATCTCCCAGATCCCCCGGTTCCCGGAGGGCTTTACCGTGGAGGATGTGCTCCGCAGTGCCTATGCGGAACTGTCCCGGGTGAAGCAGAAAATGGAGCTGCTGGAATGCCGGATGGCCCAGGGAGCCACGGAAGAGCAGCTGAAGGAATACGATGTTCTGTCCAACCGCTTCCAGTCCGGCGGCGGCTACGAAATGGATGTGGAGGTGGACAAGATCTGCAACGGTCTTGGCATCTCCAAAGAGCAGCGCAGTCAGGATTTTGCCAGCCTTTCCGGTGGCGAGAAGACCCGGATGAATCTGGCGAGACTGCTACTGGAAAAAACGGATATTCTGCTGCTGGACGAGCCGACGAACCATCTGGACTTAAACAGCGTGGAGTGGCTGGAGCAGTATATCAATGCCTTCAAGGGCACCGTGCTGGCCATCTCCCATGACCGGTACTTCATCGATCGGGTGGCAGACCGGGTCATTGAGATCACGGAAGGCCATGCGGAATTTTATTCCGGCAACTATTCTTTCTACATGGACGAAAAGCAGGCTCGGTTCGATTTGCAGATGAAGCAGTACGAGCAGGAACAGGCAAAGCTCAAGCAGCTGGGCTATACCGTTGAGCGGATGAAGGGCTGGGGCATCAACAACCGGACCCTCTACCGCCGGGCTATGTCCATCCAGCACCGGA
>CAYXUI010000032.1:0-21930 GCA_964468195.1 uncultured Oscillospiraceae bacterium
ACTCATTCAGCTGATCCAGACGGGGATCGGTCTCCACATAGAAGACCTTGGAGGCAGCAGCCAGGACCAGACCAAAGGCCAGACCCAGACCACCCAGCAATGCAATTGCAATCAAAATATCCATTCAACTAGCCCTCCTTAGAAAATGTTCAGGCCGGAGAAGCCCATGAAGGCCAGAGCCAGCAGACCGGCAGTGATCAGCGCAATGGGGAAACCCTCGAAGCACTTGGGGCAGTCGGCCTTGTTGACACGCTCCCGGACGGAGGCGAACAGGACGATAGCCAAGGTGAAGCCCAGGCCGCCGGCCGCACCGTTGACCACGGACAGCAGGAAGTTGTAACCCTCCTGCACGTTCACCAGCACCACACCCAGAACGGCGCAGTTGGTGGTGATCAGGGGCAGGTACACGCCCAGTGCCTTATACAGAGCGGGGACGAACTTCTTCAGGAACATTTCCACCACCTGAACCAGAGTGGCGATGACCAGAATGAAGGCCACGGTCTGCATGTATTCCAGATTCAGAGCCACCAACACCACATTGACGGCGTAGCAGGCAGCGGAAGCCAGAGCCATAACAAAGGTAACGGCCATGCCCATGCCCAGAGCGGTGTCGATCTTCTTGGAAACGCCCATGAAGGGGCAGATGCCGTAGAACTTGACCAGAATGAAGTTCTGGCTCAGAAGGGCGGCAATAATAATACCCAAAATTTCAGTCATCATTATTTGGCAGCCTCCTTCAGTTTATTCTTCTTCTCGATGCGACCCATGAGATACTGAGATGCGGCAATGACGCAGCCCAGCACCAGGAAGCCGCCTACGGGCATGACCAGCTGCAAAGCGGGATACTGGGCGGGGATGATGCGGATGCCCTCACCGCCGTTGAGCAGGCCGCCGCCGAAGGTGCCGGAGCCCAGCAGCTCGCGGATGACACACATGATGACCAGAGCCACGGTGTAGCCGATACCCTGGGTGATGCCGTCCACGGCAGAGGCCAGCACGCCATTCTTGGATGCGAAAGCTTCCGCACGGCCCAGAATGATGCAGTTGACCACGATCAGGGGAATGAACACGCCCAGAGAAGAGGACAGGGCGGGGATGAAAGCCTTCAGCAGCTGATCGACGATGGTCACGAAACCGGCGATGATGACGACGTAAGCTGCAATACGGATCTCATTGGGAATGACCTTCCGCAGAGCGGAGATCAGGATGTTGGAGCAGGTCAGGATGATGGTAACGGCCAGGCCCATGCCCAGACCATTGAACAAGCTGGTGGTAATGGCCATGGTGGAGCACATACCCAGCAGCTGGACGGTAACGGGGTTCTTGGTCAGCAGGCCCTCGTAAAACTGTTTCTTGAGATTCATGCGAAGTACCTCCTATTAACCCAGATTTGCTGCGCAGGCCAGAGCGGCGTTAATGCCGTTGCAGACTGCACGGGATGTAATGGTGGCGCCGGTAAGGGCATCGATCTGGCCGCCGTCCTTGGTAACGGAGACGGAACCGGACTTGCCCACGAACTGACCACGGAAGGCTTCACCGGCGGAAGTGGTGGCAGCTGCCGTGGCACCCAGACCGGAGGTCTCGGAGTGGGACACAATGGAAATGCCCAGAACCTGACCATTATTGTCCACGCCCACCATCATGGTGATGGCGCTGTCAAAGCCCACGGGATTGACTTCAAAGGCGTAGCCGTTAGCACCGGAATAGACCTTGGATACCAGACCGGTATCGTCGGCATAGTCGGTGATTTCGGTGTCGAAACCGCCGGGGAGCACGGCCTCAATGGCCTGCTGGGTCTTCTGAACATTCAGCTCCGCAATGGCGGGAGCGGTGATGCTGTTGACCATAGCCAGGCAGGCCGCCACAACGGTGGTGATAGCAAGCAGGGTCAGAGCCAGCCGCAGAACGAATTTGGTAGTGGATTCGGTTTTCATATTACTTCGCCGCCTCCTTCTTGGGTGCGCCGAACTTCACGGGACGGCCGATACGGTCCAGCAGGACCACGCAGGCATTCATGCACAAAATGGCATAGGAAACGCCTTCGTTGTAGCCGCCGAAGTAGCGGATCATAACAGTCAGAATGCCGCAGCCGATGCCGTAGACCACCTGACCCAGCTTGGTGACAGGGGAGGTGACATAGTCGGTAGCCATGAAGATGGCACCCAGCATCAGACCACCGCCGAAGACCTGAGCGGCCATCCAGGCGATGCGGTCATTGCCCTGAGGGAACAGGAAGGTCAGAA
Source organism: uncultured Oscillospiraceae bacterium (assembly GCA_964468195.1). Classification (GTDB taxonomy): domain Bacteria; phylum Bacillota; class Clostridia; order Oscillospirales; family Oscillospiraceae; genus Faecousia. The sequence goes on from CAYXUI010000032.1 coordinate 2,244, forward strand.
CAGCCACGGTACCCACATAAGCCAGCGGGATCCGGGCGGTGATGACCTTGCGGTACAGCAGGTAGATAAAGCCGATGATCAGCAGCAGAGCGGAAGTCTCGCCGATACAGCCGCCCACATTGCCCAAGAAGATATCCAGGATGGAATCCTCAGGCATCACACCCTGGTGCATATTGGCCAGAGGGGTAGCAGCGGTGACAGCGTCGGCAGTGGACAGAATGCCGGCAGCATTCTCAAAGCCCACCTTGACCCAGTTGCTCATGAGCACGGGCCAGCTGAACATGAAGGCACGGCCGGCCAAAGCGGGGTTCACCACGTTCTTGCCCAGACCGCCGAAGAGCATCTTCACCAGCAGAATGGCGAAGGCATCACCCAGGATGATGGTCCAGTAGGGAATGGTAACGGGGCAGACGAAGGCCAGCAGCACGCCGGTCACACAGGCGGACAGGTCGTAGGTCTTGCAGGGCTTCTTCATGATCTTGCAGTACAGCCACTCAAAGAACACGCAGGCGGCCACAGAGACCAGGGTCACCATCAGAGACCGGAAACCGAAGAAGTAAACGGAACCCAGCATGGCAGGAGCCAGTGCAATGAGCACGTCCCGCATGATGGTCTGGGTGGTGGTTGCGGAGTGGGTGTGGGGAGAGCTGGAAATCGTCAGCTCATAAAAGTATTTCATCTGTGCCATGTGATCTCCACCTCCTTATTTCTTGGCTGCCTGCTTGGCAGCGTCGTTGCGGATGACCTGCTTGGCCACCCGGAAGCCCAGAACCAGAGGAACGCTGGCGGGGCAGGTGTAAGCGCAGGAGCCGCACTCAATGCAGTCCATAATGTTGTTGTCCTTCATTTCCTGGACATCACCGGACTGCATGGCCTTGTACATCAGCACAGGCATCAGCTTCATGGGGCAGGCATCGATGCACTTGCCGCAACGCAGGCAGTGGTAGTCTTCCACGTCGTACTTGTTGCTGCGGCCCAGCACAGTGATGGCATTGACACCCTTGATGGTGGGAACGCTCAGGTCATACTGGGCCATACCCATCATGGGGCCGCCGGAGAGGACCTTGTAGGGGTTCTCGGAGTGGCCGCAGGCATCGATCAGGGCGCTGAAAGGAGTGCCGATGGGAACCAGCAGGTTCTTGGGCTCCATGAGAATGTCACCGGAGACGGTGACAATGCGGCGGATCAAAGGCATGCCTTCGTAGACGGCATCATGGATGGCCTTGACGGTAGCTGCATTGAACACAGCGCAGCCAACGGTGGCCGGCAGGGCACCGGAGGGAACTTCCCGGCCGGTGACGGCATAGATCAGCTGTTTTTCAGCACCCTGGGGGTACTTGGCGGGGAGCACGTCAATGGTGATGCCATCTTCCTTGCACAAAGCGGCAGTCAGGGCCTTGACAGCTTCGGGCTTGTTGTCCTCAATGCCAATGTGGCCTTCGGACAGACCGAAGATCTTCATGATGACCTTCAGACCAGAGATCAGCTTGTCGGGCTGCTCCCGGCAGAGCCGGTCGTCAGCTGTAATGTAGGGCTCGCACTCGCCGGCGTTGACAATGACGGTATCCACACCCTGGCCATTCAGTTTGACATGGGTGGGGAAGGTAGCACCGCCCATACCAACGATACCGGCTTCCCGGATGATGCCGATGAGCTCTTCCTTGGTCAGGTTGTCCACTTCTTCCTGGGTACGGGGCTTGATATCCTCGCACAGGGTATCCAGATGGTCATTTTCAATGACAACACTCATAACGGTGGTGCCGTTGGTGTGGGGACGGGCCTCCACTGCCTTGACCTTACCGGAAACAGAAGCATGGACAGGAACACACAAACCCTGATTGTCACCGATCTTCTGACCGACCGTTACCAGGTCGCCCTTTTTCACCAGGGGCTTACAGGGGGCGCCGATATGCTGGGACATAGGAATGACCAACAGATCCGGTTCCGGGAAGACCTGAGTTTCCTTGTCACGAGCGTACCCCTTATTTTCATTGGGATGGACCCCGCCGAAAAAAGAAAACGCCATATTTCTTCACCTCTTTCAAATTTCGCGGCAACCGCCGCACTATTCCATTTCATATAATAGCGTATTTCCCTCGATTTGTCCACTGATTTTATTCACATTTGACAAAAACTTTGCCATAAAACTTTTTGTATCGATACATTTTAACCGAATGCGCCGACAAAAACTACCAGAGATTTCCTTTTTTATACGTTTAAGTAACACATTTCGCGATAGAAGTTTGACGTCAGCGGTTTACCGTTTCGTAGGGGGCAGCATCCTCGACGTCCCGGCGGCTGCAGGCCGCGGATCGCTGCTCCCGGGGAAAGGCTTCGGCTTGCCCCATATGCAAAACAAGCCGGCCTATCCGGCCGGCTTGTTATCCGTTTATTTCAGCAGCTGTGCTTCCACAGTTTCAAAGCCCAGCCGGGCGATGGTATCGGCGAAGCGTTCGCCGGGGTTACCGTTGTCCCGGAAGAAGAGGATGGTCTTTTCGATCATGTCCAGCACTTCTTCCTCGGAAGTAAAGACCTTGTTCAGGGGGTGGGCCGTGGCATTCTGCTTGCCCCAGCGGCCGCCGATGGAGACCTTGTAGCCGTCGGTGTAGGAAATGGCATCGAACAGGCACTTATCCTTGCACCGGCCACAGTGGTTGCAGGCGTTGGGGTCAATGAGGACTTTTCCATCCTGAACCTTGGCAACGTGGATGGGGCAGGCGGCTTCCACCTGACACTTCTTACAGCCTTTGCACTTTTCCAGATCCACAGTAGGGTAGCGCTGGCCGATGACGGACAGGTCATTCAGCTCCGGCTTGACACAGTTGTTGGGGCAGCCGCCTACGGCGATCTTAAACTTGTGGGGCAGGGGGGTATTGTGGTAGCCCACATAGAACCGCTCATGGATCTTCTCACTGAGGGAGAAGGTATCGATGAGGCCAAACTGGCAGGTGGTACCCTTACAGGACACGATGGGCCGGACCTTTGCGCCGGTGCCGCCGCACTCCAGGCCGTGCTCTTTCAGGAAGGCCTGCAAAGGTTCAATGTTTTCGTAGGGGATCCCCTGAATTTCCATGGTCAGCCGGGTGGTCATCGCCACCTTGCCGGAGCCATAGGTATCAGCAGCCTGGGCAATGGCCCGGACTTCATCGGTGGTGATGCGGCCATTGCGGGTGATGACCCGGGCGTTGAAAATGTCCTCGTACCGCTTATCCCGGAGGAAGCCCTGTCCTTTTACTTCTTTGATCTGTTCCGGTGTTAACGTTGCCATAGTTTTCGCTCCTTTATATTTCCCGTAAACCGGGGAAGCAGAATCCGGGTCTTACTCCAATTCCACCATATCTTTTTTTTCGTAAAAATCCTGGATGACTTTGCAGATCCCGTTGGATACTTCCCGGCTGATATAGCTGGTATCCTTTCCGGTCTGGATGGCTTTCAAAAACGCCACCAGTTCATATCGGATGCCTTCCCCGTCCAGCTGGTAGAAGTAACGCTTGTTGGCGTTCTGATCTTCATAGCGGATCTCAAAATACTCGGTCTTCCACCAGGGTGCCGGGACGTAAACATAGCCCCTCGTTCCCGAAATGATCAGCTCTCCTTCGGATTTGACGCCTTTGCCCACCTTCACCGTGGCCACAGCCCGGTCATAGAGGAACTGGATCTGGGTAAACAGGTCAAACTGCCCCTCCAGCATTTTGGATACGATCTGCTTTTGCCGGTAATCCGTTCCCAGGATCTGGAACACCGGCAGCATGGCCGTGGGGCCCCAGTCGCAGATGCTGTTCCAGATATCTCCCCGGTTTTCCCGGATCCGGGCAATGTCCTTTAAGCTGGTGGCCGTGGCTTCCACGGAAACCACCTGGCCGATCTTTCCGCTTTTTACCAAAAGCAGCATTCGGGAATAGGCGGTGGCGTAGGCCGTCTTGATGGCGTCCATCAAAACGCAACCCTGCTGCCGGGCCAGCTCCTGTAGCCGGGCACTTTGCTCCCCGGACAGGGCCAGCGGGGTCTCACACAGAACGTGTTTGTTTGCCTGCAAGGCCTGCCGGATCTGGTCATAGTGCCGGGACGGTTCGGAGACAATATACAGCGCATCCGACACTTCCAGCAACTCTGCAAAGGCACTGTTTTCCATAGGCAGGGGATCCCGGGGTTCCTCCACACAGACACCGCTGATGGCCAGGCCGTTGACATAATTGCATTCCCGGGCCACTTTGCAGACGATGGAACTTTCTCCCACCAGACCCAGCCGGATCTTCCGCTGTTCGGAGCGAATTTCCGTGCTGGAAACCCCTTCCGTCCGGTCCAGATAAACGACCTGACAGTATTCCTTCAGATAATCAAATTTCCCTTCCCAATCGGATCCCACGGTGAAGATATCGACGTCATAGCGCCGGATATCGTCGATTTTCTGGCCTTCATATTCCTCGATGATGATCTCGTCGGCCAGGCCCGTGGCCTGGACGGCTTCCACCCGTTCCATCAGAGATTGCTGCACGTTGATCTTGCCCCGGGTTTTGTCGAAATCCTCGGCGGTAACGCCGACAATGAGGTAATCTCCCAACGCTTTCGCCCGCTGAAGCAGGCGGATGTGGCCGTAGTGCAGCAGATCATAGGTACCGTATGTAATAACTTTTACCATTTGCCCGCCTTCCTTTCCGGAGCCTTACTGTGCATCCACTTCCAGGAATGCTTCCAGAAACCGCTCCATGGCTTTCCGGGAACCGGTGGAGATCCGCAGGCAATCTTTCAGCAGGGGATTTCCGAAGGTATGCACCAGCACCTTCTTTTCCTCTTTCAGCCGCCGGGACACTTCCTCCGGGTCCTGGTTTGGCTTGACGAAGATGAAGTTTCCGGTACAGTCCTTGCAGTGGTAGCCCTTCTTCCGGAGGGCATCCAGCAGCCAGTTGCGGCCTTCTTTTTCGGTGCGGATCAGTTCCTCCACGATCTCCGGATGATCCAGCAGCCGTTCCGCAAAGAGCAGGGCCACGGAATTGGCCTCGAAGGTGACCCGGAGATTTTTCACATAGTGAATCAGCCGGGGATTGCTGATGATGACTCCCAGACGGCAGGCCGCCAGAGACATCAGCTTGGAGAATGTCCGCAGAATGATGACATTTTCTTCCTTCAGAGCATAGGGCAGGAAGGTCTTGTCGTAGAAATAGTGGTAAGCTTCGTCCACAATGACGATGGCCCCCACTTCCTTTGCCCGGTCAATGATCTGCTGCAATTCTTCCTCAGTGTAGACATTGCCCACAGGGTTATTGGGATTCAGCAGCACCACGATGCGGGTATCTTCGTCCATGGCGGAGAGGATATCCTCCACAGAAATGGTCAGATCGTCGTGGTAGCTCACCGGCACATGGACAAGGCCCAGCAGAAAGCAGTTGATGCGGTACATTTCAAAGGAAGGGGACACGGTGACCACCTTCTTTCCGGGCTGGCCGAAGGTCTCCAGCAGGTATCGGATGCCCATGTCAGAGCCATTGGTGGTCAGAACATTTTCGTAGCCGACTCCCACAAAATCCGCATATTTGTGGAGGAACCGGTCCGGTTCCGGATAAACGGAGAGAAATTCCGGGGTGATCTCCTGCAACACGGAATCCACGAATTCCTTCGAAAGACCCTCGGGATTTTCGTTCATATCATAGCGAAGATAGTCATACCGTCCCTGTTCCGGGAAAATTCGCAGAGTATCCCGGACATTCGGGTTAACATAATATTTCATAGGAATCATTCCTTTTCTTCTGATGGGGATCCAGTCTTGCACGCACATTCATCCGGAAAATGTGATTATGTGGCTGTAGGGGCGGCCATTGGCCGCCCGCCGATGACCACCTGTGTACCAAACGGGCGACCAATGGTCGCCCCTACAGTCACAAGGGGAGGTATCTCAACACCGGATCCGCACATTTTATACATCCATTATACCATATCCTGCCACGGTGTCAAATCGTCAGATTTTCGTGGAACACCACTTCTGCCGCAGACAGTACCGATGCGTTCTGCTCCTGTTTGGCAAGGTAAACCCGGATGGGATTTTTCCGCCGGTACAGCGACTTGGTCTCGATCTCCCGCTGGATCCGGCTGGCCAGCCGGTCACTGCCGTAGACGATCTCCCCGGACAGCAAAATGGTATCCACCGGAACCAGATTCAGCAGGTTCAGAACACCGGCGCCCAGATAGGCCCCCTCCAGATCCAGCAGCCGCCGGGCTTCCTCATCCTGATCCACATGGTCGATGAGAGATTTCCAGTTGGGGTATTCGCTGCCCTCCAACAGCCGGTTCACACCGGCGTAGGCTTCCAGACATCCCCGGTTGCCGCATTCGCACAGCCGCCCGTCAAAGCGGATGGTGATGTGCCCCAGCTCTCCGGTAAAATGCCGGGTGGTGCCAGCCAACCGGCCATTGGTGACGATACCGGCACCGATGCCGTTGTCCACATACAGCAGCATGAAATTCTGGGCATCGCCAATGGCCATCTGCCGCATGGTCATGGCACGGACATCCTGCTCCAGATAGGTTTTCATCCCCAGGGCATCTTCCAGGAGCTTCACAATGCGGACACTGTGCCACCGCTGAAACCGGGGCGGGTTCAGAATTTCACCTCCCACCGGATCCACAGGGCCGGGAGAGGTGACCCCGATGCCCAAAATCCGGTTCCGGTCCACCAGATGGCTCATTTTTTCCAGATTGTCCACAATGGCGTCCATGGTGTTTCCGTTGTCCGGAATGGATCTGGCCGCCACCAGCGAGCCTGCCAGATCCACCAATCCCACGCTGTAGCCTGTCCGGGAGATCTGCACCCCCATGGCATAGAAAGCTCCGGGCCGCAGGGCCAGGGGCGTGGCATTCCGGCCCCGGCCTCCGGCCTGAGGCGGAAGTTCCCGCACAAGCTCCCGCTCCAGCATATCTTCCACGATGAGAGAGATGTTGGCCCGGGACAAGCCTGTGTTTCGGGCCAGTTCTGCCCGGCTCATGGGGCTTTTTCGCAGGTGGCGCAGGATATTTTTCCGGTTGTACTCCCGGGTGTAGTCGGCGTTTCGGACGATATTGGACATGAAGGATATCCTTTCCGGAATTTTTATCAAAATTATTATAGGAGAATGGCCGGATTTTGTCAATCCGTTCAACAAAATCCGGCTTAGATTTATGGGATTGTGGGAAAATGCGTAGGGCGGGGGCATGCCCCCGCCCTACGAGTTAAACAACTCATCCAGCGTTCCAAACCGATATCCTTCCTCTTTCCAGCGGTCGATAAGCTCCCCCAAGATTTCCCCGTTGGTTTGGGAGGTGGAGTGGAGCAGGATCACGGCGCCGTTATGGGTCCGGGGCAGGAGTTTCCGGAAAGCCTGCTCTCTGGTGGGCTGGGCATCGTTGTTCCAGTCCACATAGGCAAGGCTCCAGAACACGGTTTTATACCCAAGTTCCTGGGCCATTTTCAGATTTTCCTCGCTGTAAATACCCTGAGGCGGGCGGTAGTACTTTGCCATTTCCTGTCCGGTCTTCTCTGTGAACAGTTTTTCCAGGTCCTGCAATTCTTTGGAAAAGGAGTCCATGGTGGAAAGCTTGCTCATATCATAGTGGTGCATGGTGTGGTTGCCTACGGTGTGGCCTTCTTCCATCATCCGCCGCACCAGATCTGCATTCCGTTCGATGTAGTTTCCCACCAGAAAGAAGGCGGCAGGAACCTGTTTTTCTTTCAGGGTGTCCAGAATTTTCGCCGTGGAGCCGTTTTCGTATCCGGCGTCGAAGGTCAGATACAACACCTTTTCCGACGTATCCCCGATGTAGGCCGCATCGTAAACTTTCAGCTGATCCACACCGGCGTTGCCGATGGGGGCTGCCCCTTCCTGCCGGAAGGATAAGCCCCAGCTTCCGGTTTCCAGCGTGCTGCCTGCCAGAACGCTGACCGCCACCACTGCCGCCAGGATCACCGCCAGCCCCAGAATCACCAGATCCCGTTTTCGCAATTTCATCCCCTCCCTTTGGGACAAGGCTATGCTGTTGGTTGGAATTTATGCCCGGGGCGGAGTTTTTTCTTGACGCAGCCATAGGCCGAAGGTATAATTATCATGGACAAATTTGGGAAACATCCTGATAGGAGTAACTGTTATGAACTATGACGTATTGATCATCGGTGCCGGCCCCGGCGGCATTTTCTCTGCTTACGAGCTGGTACAGCGCTCTCCCGAACTGAAAATCGGTGTCTTTGAAACCGGCCACGCTCTGGCCAAACGTGCCTGCCCCATCAACGGCACTACTATCAAAAGCTGTATCGGCTGCAAGACCTGCTCCATTATGAGCGGCTTCGGCGGTGCCGGTGCCTTCTCCGACGGAAAATATAACATCACCAACGATTTTGGCGGTACTCTCTACGAGTACATCGGAAAGCAGCGGGCCCTGGAGCTGATGAAATACGTGGACGAGATTAATATGGCCTACGGCGGCGAAGGCACCAAACTCTACTCCACCGCCGGTACCCAGTTCAAGAAAATGTGCGTCCAGAATGACCTGCACCTGCTGGATGCTTCCGTCCGCCATCTGGGCACGGATATCAACTATGTGGTGCTGGAAAACCTCTACGCTTACCTGAAAGACAAGGTGGACTTCCACTTCGATACCCCCGTCCGGAGCATCCGGGCTCTGGAAACGGGCTACGAGATCACCACCGACACGGAAAATCATACCTGCAAGCAGTGCATCGTCTCCGTGGGCCGCAGCGGCAGTAAGTGGATGGAGCAGATCTGCCAGCAGATGAAGATCCCCACCAGCTCCAACCGGGTGGATCTGGGCGTTCGGGTGGAACTGCCCGCGGTGGTGTTCTCCCACCTGACGGATGAGCTGTACGAAAGCAAGATCGTCTACCGGACTCCCAAGTATGAAGATAAGGTCCGGACTTTCTGCATGAACCCCAAGGGTGCCGTGGTCAACGAGAATACCAACGGCATCATCACCGTCAACGGCCACAGCTACGAAGACCCCGCCAAGCAGACGGAGAACACCAACTTCGCCCTGCTGGTATCCAAGCATTTCTCCGAGCCCTTTAAGGACTCCAATGGCTACGGCGAATCCATTGCCCGGTTGAGCAACATGCTGGGCGGCGGTGTCATCGTCCAGCGGTTCGGCGACCTGATCCGGGGCCAGCGCTCTACCCCCAAGCGCATTGAAGAAAGCTTCGTCACCCCCACCCTGAACGCCACCCCCGGCGATTTGAGTCTGGTGCTGCCCAAGCGGATTCTGGACGGCATCATCGAAATGATCTACGCTCTGGACAAGATCGCCCCGGGCACTGCCAACGATGATACCCTGCTCTATGGTGTGGAAGTAAAGTTCTACAACATGGAAGTGGAAGTGGATGAGCATCTGGAGACCAAGTATCCCGGCCTGTACATCATCGGCGACGGCAGCGGCATCACCCACTCCCTCTCCCACGCCTCCGCCAGCGGCGTCCATGTGGCCAGACGAATTGCGGGAAATAGTTAATAATCCGATCAAGAGTTGAAACCCATCGTAGGGGACGGCGTCCTCGACGTCCCGGCGGCCAAAGGCCGCTCTTGACTCACCCCATAGGAGAGCTGGGAATGTCACTTTCTTGTCACTGAACAAGAAAGTAACCAAAGAAGTCAGCCAAAGGGGGTGTATTTGTGCGCTCCCGCGCACAAATACACCCCCTTTGGATTCCCCCGTCACGCACTTGGGTTTTGCGTTGCAAACTTAGGTGCCTTCTCAAAGGGTAGCATATCATTTGCCATCGTCAACTCTTGATTTGCATTCGGCGTTTTTGTCAGTACCGGATGCACGAACTCCTGACTATCTTTCCCTTGACATTTCCCGCAATCTGCCTTATAATATCTGTTAATCGCATAACAAACAGTCTTCGGGGTGCCGGCGGAACCGGCTGAGATTGGGCTTGTGGCCCTGACCCGTGAACCTGATACGGTTAGCACCGTCGTAGGGAAAGATGCACGATGAGGATACTTCCGTATCGCATTGCACCCAGATGGTTTGCAATGCGATATTTTTATGTTCCGGGGAAATCCCGGTTGGAGGTATTTTATGTCAACCAAAACAAAACGCTTAACGGAAAGTGCCATGCTCATTGCCATGGCCGTGGTGCTGGAGCTGCTGGGGCGGCTCATCATCCCGCCCATGCCCTTCGGCGGCCAGCTGACGGTGGTGGCCATGTTGCCCATCGTGCTGGTATCCTACCGCCACGGTGTCAAATGGGGTCTGACCACCGCCTTTGCCTATGCCCTGGTGCAGATGGCGCTGGGCGCCGACACCGTCACCGCCGCTTTCCAGCCCGGTTACTTCGGTGACGGCACCATGATCGGCCGGGCGGTCATTATGTGCCTGTTTGATTACCTGCTGGCTTACACCATGCTGGGTCTGGGTGGCTGCTTCCGGGGCCGGGTGAAGAATACCGGCCTGGGACTGATGCTAGGCTCTCTGGTGGCCTTGGGTCTGCGGTATCTGTGCCACATCGTCTCCGGATACATCCTGTTCTCCGGCTGGGCGGAGTGGTTCTTCACCCAGGATGGTTTCCCCGGCTGGGGTGCTCAGCTGGTAGCAAAGCTCTCTCCGGAGATGCTGGGTCTGTGCTACAGCGTGGTGTACAACGGACTGTACATGGTACCGGAGATCATCCTCACCGCCATTGCCGCCATGCTGCTGGAAAAGGTTCGGGGAATCGCAAAAGCATAACAGTTGACAGTGGACAATTGACAATTGACAGTTAAGGATGTCGTCCTTTTGGGGCGACATCCTTTTTTACGCAGTTCAGTCAGGACGGGAGACCTGTCCCCTAGGGTAATGAACTATCCACCAATTTGCTGTACAGCTTCCCCGGTCTGAGTTTGACGTTCCGCAGGCGGGCAAGGTCGGAGACGGTGACGAATACATAATCCTCCGCCAGCAGCTCATCGATGATGTCCAGCGCCGCTTGGACGGAACTGGTGGACATGTCGTGGAGCAGGACGATATCTCCGTCTTTGATCTTTTGCAGCACCGCATGTTCAATGGCCATGGTGTCCTCCGTGGCCCAGTCCCGGGGATCCACCGACCAGCTTAAAATCGACAGGTCCTTCGCCAGTGCCACATCCAGCACCGGGTCGCTGACGCAGCCTCCCGGCGGCCGGAGAAATCTGGGGTGGCACCCTTCCGGCAGAAGGGCCTGGGTATCCACGATCTCCTGGGCTATGTCCCGGCGGGACATGTTCTGCATATTTTTGTGAGAGTAGCCGTGAAGTCCGATCTCATGGCCCTCGTCAAAAATCCGCTGGGTCAGCTCCGGATAGAGCTTCACCCGGTAGCCGCAGAGCAGGAAAGTGGCTTTCACCCCCCGGTCGTAAAGGCCGTCCAGCAAAGTCTGGGTGAATTTCCCGGAAGGGCCGTCATCGAAAGTCAGGGCCACATATTTTGTTTCTTCCCCACGGACAGGCACAATCAACAGGCTCAGACACAGAAAAACTGTCAGGATCCGGCGCATAAAACCACCTCCAAAATATTGTTGGGAATTTTGTTTGACGGAATGAAGAAAATGGGGTATAGTATAGGGGGGAGGGATGGAAAATGAAACTGCTCTGCCCCATTTGTGGAAACGAACTGAATCTGGCAGACATGCGATTTGTCTGTCCCGAAAAGCATTGTTTTGATATCGCTCGTCAGGGTTATGTCAATCTGCTGGCTGTTCAGCAGAAGCACTCTCTGCACCCCGGGGATACCCGGCAGCAGGTACTGTCCCGGCGGGAATTTTTAGAAGAGGGACATTATGCTCCCATTTGTCAGGCTCTCATCGACACGGCAAAGGATCTCGGGCTCACCGGCCCCATTCTGGACGTTGGCTGCGGCGAGGGCTACTATTCTGCCCGGCTGGCGAAAGAACTGGGCGCGGAGCTCACGGGTCTGGATATTTCCAAAGAGGCTGTCCGTTGCGCTGCCGCAAAATATAAAGGTCACCGCTGGCTCTGCGCCACCGCCGCCCATATCCCGGTGCCGGATGGCAGCGCCCAGGTGCTTACCAGTCTCTTCGCCCTGACATTGCCGGAGGAATTCCACCGGGTTTTGATGCCGGGGGGATACTACTTTCAGGTACTGGCAGCAGAAGACCATCTGCTGGGCTTAAAAGGCATCATTTACGACGAAATTCACCACCGGCAGAAAGACACCGTCCCGGAGATCCCTGGCTTTGAGCGGGTGAAAACCGTTCCCATCCGCTTTGATTTCACCGTAGAAGGAGAGCAGGTGCACAATCTCTTCTCCATGACCCCCCACTTGTTTCGCATCGGCAAAGAAGGCGCCGCCCGGCTGCAACGGACGCAAACCCTCTCCGACACCGCCAGCTGTGTGCTGAATGTCTTCCGCCGGGTTTAACTTGCCCGGTTGCAGAGGAAGATATGTCTGGAAAATTGTCGATGTTTCTTCAAATAATTGCAACTTGGTTGCCACTTTCTGTCATCCTGAGCGAGCGATGAGCGAGTCGAAGGATCTACGCACTTGCGATCTGCGTACAAGACTGGGGGTGCGAAGATTCCTCGACTTCGCTCGGAATGACATGTTATAACAGGAGTTATCCATGCTGAATAAACTGCAAGCTGTTGTCCATAAATATGAAGAGCTCTGCGCAAAGTCCGAGCAGCCGGATTTTTATGCCGACCCGAAAAAGGCGGCGAAACTGCTCCGGGAAAAAAACGACTTGGAGCCCATTGTGGAGGCCTTTCAGGCCTACCGTCAGGCGGAAGCCGACATGACGGATGCTCAGGAGCTCATGAGCGACCCGGACATGAAAGAGCTGGCACAGGAGGAATTCTCCGAAGCCAAAGCAAAAAAAGAGCAGCTCTATGACCAGCTGCAAATTCTCCTGCTGCCCAAAGATCCCAACGATGAAAAAAGCGTCATCGTGGAGATCCGCGGCGGTGTGGGCGGGGAGGAAAGTGCCCTGTTTGCCCACAGCCTGTTCCGGATGTATTCCATGTACGCCGCCCGGCAGGGCTGGCAGATCGAGCTGATGAACTACAACGAGACGGAACTGGGAGGCGTGAAGGAAGCGGACTTCGTCATCAACGGCCGGGGGGCCTACTCCCGGATGAAGTACGAGTCCGGCGTTCACCGGGTCCAGCGGGTACCGGAGACGGAATCCGGCGGCCGGGTCCACACCTCCACTGCCACAGTGGCAGTGCTTCCCGAAATGGAAGAAGTGGATGTGCAGCTGAACCCTGCGGATATTGAAATGCAGGTCTACCGGGCTTCCGGTGCCGGTGGTCAGCACGTCAACAAGACTTCTTCCGCAGTTCGTCTGATCCACAAGCCCAGTGGCATCGTGGTAGCCTGTCAGGAGGAGCGCAGTCAGCTGCAAAACCGAGAAAAATGTATGCGGATGCTGGCCAGTAAGCTCTACGAGATCGAGCAGGAGAAGCAATCCAGCGAAGTCACCGGCCTGCGCCGCAGTCAGGTAGGCACCGGTATGCGCAATGAGCGCATCCGCACCTACAATTTCCCCCAGGGCCGGGTCACCGACCACCGGGTAGGACTGACCCTGTACAAAATCGACGCCGTCATGGACGGCGACCTGGACGAGATCATCAACGCCCTGGCCACCGCCGATCAGGCGGAGAAGCTGAAAAATCAGGCGTAATGTTCGTAGGGCGGGGGCATGCCCCCGCCGCCCCGGTAAAAATCATTGGACGGCTACGATCTTACACCAACCACGGATACGGAGTCATTTCTATGGACGAACGTTTCCCTCAACGTAAAAAATCCAAGACTGCACCGGTTTGATTACGCATCTTCCAACAGTTATTTCGTCACCATTTGCACAAAAGAAATGGCATGCCTGTTTGGCTCTCCTACAGTACTGTCTCCCTACGGCATAATCGCCAGAGAATGCCTGGAGGAAATTCCGACCCATCATCCGGAAGTAGTCATCGAGCAGTTTGTTGTTATGCCAAACCATGTGCATGCCATCGTGACATTGACCGGGGGTGGTTCTTCCCTGTCAACAGTGATTGGAGGATATAAATCTGCGGTTAGCCGGAGGATCCGGCAAGCTGCTCCAAATCTGGAAGTTTGGCAAGCTTCATTTTACGACCATGTGATCCGAAATTTGGAAGATTTTCAACGGATTTGGAAGTACATATACGGAAATCCGTCCAGATGGATGGAAGATTGCTTCTATATACCTGACTGCGGTGATTGATGTTACCTTGGCGGCGGGGGCATGCCCCCGCCCTACGAAAAACGTACAAATTACCGTCCCAACGAAAAGAGGAAACACACTATGCAATACATCACCCATTCCCCCGGTGAGACGGAAGCGGTGGGGGCGGCGTTGGCCAAGGTGCTGACCGCCGGAGCCATCCTTGCCTACCGGGGAGATCTGGGGGCGGGGAAGACTGCCTTTACCCGGGGCCTTGCCAAAGGGCTGGGGGCGAAGGATTTGGTCACCAGTCCCACTTATACCATCGTCAACGAATATCTCTCCGGGCGGTTGCCCCTGTTCCACTTCGATATGTACCGTCTGGCTTCCTCCGATGACCTGTGGGACATCGGCTGGGAAGACTATCTGGATCGGGGCGGTATCTGCGCTGTGGAGTGGAGCGAGAACGTCAGCGACGCTCTGGAAGGTGCCATTTCCGTCACCATTGAAAAGCTGGGGGAGGATACCCGGCGCATTACCATAGAAGGAGGGGAGACCCTTGCTGATCTTAGCCTTTGAAACCAGCGCAAAAGCCGCCTCTGTGGCCCTCCACGACGGGGCGAAACTGCTGGGCGAACAATACCAGAACACCGGCCTGACCCACAGCCAGACCCTGATGGTCATGGCAGAGGACTTGCTGAAACAGTGCGGCAAGGCCGTTGCTGATGTGACGGCTGTAGCCGTTGCCGAAGGTCCCGGCTCCTTCACCGGTGTCCGCATCGGCATGGCCGCCGCCAAGGGCTTTGCCTGGGGCGGGGAACTGCCCTGCTATGGCATTTCTACCCTGGAAGCCATGGCAGAAACTTTGGGGCAGACCAATGGGGTCATCTGCCCCTGCATGGATGCCCGGAGAAGTCAGGTTTATAACGCTCTGTTCCGGGCAGAAAACGGCGAACTGACCCGGCTGAAAGAGGATCGGGCCATTGCCCTGAGCGATCTGAAACAGGAGCTTCTGGAACTGTCCGGCCCCATTTATCTGGTGGGTGACGGGGCAGAGCTGGCCTACCGCACGCTGTCCGGGGAAGTGGACAATCTGATCCTGCCCCCGGAACACCGCCGCCACCAGCGTGCCTCCGGCGTGGCCATAGTAGCCGCCCGGGACATCGCCGCCGGAAGAAACGGCGACGGCAACGCCCTGAGCCCCAACTATCTCCGCCTGAGCCAGGCAGAGCGGGAACGGATGGAAAAGGAAAAAGGTTAAAATATGCCCTCCCCAAAGGGGGCGGGAGAGGCCTCTTCCGTCACGGCTTACGCCGTGCCACCTTCCCCAGAGGGGAAGGCATTGCGGCCTGCGGCCGCCGGGGCGTCGAAGGCGCCGCTCCCTACAATGGCTTCCACTCTTGATTTTCATTGTCAACTGTCCACTGTCAACTGTCAATTTTTCTGTGTGAACCCATTTCCAAAGGAAATCAACATATAAAGGAGAACAAACATGGCAAACGTTACCGTAATCGATCATCCCCTGATCCAGCACAAGCTGGCCATCCTGCGCAACAAGGAAACCCCCGTCAAGGAATTCCGGGAGCTGGTTGGCGAGATCGCCGGCCTGATGTGCTACGAAGCCACCCGGAACCTGCCCACCAAGGAAGTGCTGGTGGAGACCCCCGTCACCACCGCCAAGTGCCGGATGCTTTCCGGTAAGAAGCTGGCCATCGTGCCTATTCTCCGTGCAGGCCTTGGCATGGTGGACAATATGGTTGCCCTGATCCCCTCCGCCAAGATCGGCCACATCGGCCTGTACCGGGATCCCGAGACCCAGAAGCCTGTGGAATACTACTGCAAGCTGCCCGAGGATATCGAAAACCGGGTGACCTTCGTCGTCGATCCCATGCTGGCCACCGGCGGCAGCGCCATTGCGGCCATCTCCTTCCTGAAAAAACACGGTTGCAAGAACATCATCATGATGAACGTCATCGGCTGCCCCGAGGGTGTGAAAGCTGTCACCGAGGCCCATCCCGACGTGGATATCTACATGGCCGCCTGTGACGAGGGTCTGAATGACCACGCCTACATCGTCCCCGGTCTGGGCGACGCCGGCGACCGGATTTTTGGTACCAAGTAAGAAAAACGAAAAACAGGTGCACTGCGCTGGCGGTGCACCTGTTTTTGGCTGTTAGGGAATAGAAAAATCGATGGTATACTGTTGCCAATCGTGGTAGTCCTGCATCAGGGGATGCACGTCGGCTTCTTCAAAATGATCGACAATATTCAGAGTAAGCTGATAGGTACCGCTGGGCAATTGACCGTATACATCCGTCCAGTCCAGAGTAATGGCGGTATCCCCGTTCCTATTCAGGTTTGTATCAAGAGTTGGGGAAGAGGCTGACTCATCCAACCTGGTCAAAAAGCCTGCTTCGTTGGACAAAAAATACCAGTCTACGGAAAGCTGCCCGATCTGCTGTCCGCCTGTTTGCCGGCATTCGATGGTGGCTCCGGTGGGAGATGTGGTTATAAGGGAAAACGTCAGCCCCCAGTCTTCCAAATCGGTTCGTTCCCCGGTTACAGGATCGTAAAAGTCAACGTAGGGACCCAATATCTCATTGTCCCGCACAGGATAGATAGCAACGTGGTTGATGAGATCCTCACCACCATCAGGGGTCACATAGACATCATAAACGATCCGGAGGTTAAAGGTTGGGTATTGATAAGTAAAATGGGTCAGTCCGTTTTGGGTGGCATGGGTTTGTTCACAGTAGCCATTCCGTGCATCCAGGCGAGCCAGATATGCGATATATGCGATTTCCTCCTGTGTAATGCGTCCGCTTTCCAACGCATCTGCCAGAGACAGCGTTTCTCCATCCAGCTCTATGTTAGCCTGAGCAATGCCACTTCTGATGGATACTTTGGTAAAGGAATATTCTGTATTCTCTTCGAGCAGCACGGTGTATTCTGCCTAGGGGTCTTCCACAACGGAGAGCTTCAATGCGGGGCCGGATTCCTGTGGGGCATCCACAGCAGTGGAAGAAACGGATGTTTTCACAGGTGCTTTTCCAATCATGTAACCCAGAATGCCGGATATCAGGATAGCAAAGCAAAGGACGCATAGCTTAATTGTTCTTTTCACGGGGATACCTCCTTGTGTAACGGCGAAATCCGAATATTTCTGCCCAGCCTGTCATCCTGAGCATAGCACAGGCAATCCTGAATCTATATGTTTGCGTGAGTGAGTCGAAAAATCTACGCACTTACATAACATTTGCAGTGAAATCGGTGCCAAGATCCCTCTACGCGCTTCGCTTGGTCGGGATGACAGGATTCTGGAGTTTATAAATCTAATGAAGCATATATTTGTTACATGGATATTACGAAAAGCAAAAAAGAGGAGCGGTCACCCGCTCCTCTTTTCCTATTTACTGAACTCTCTTGGGCTTCTCGGTTTCATACAATGCGCAGATCAGGTCGGCGCATTCCTGGCGGCCCATGGAAGCATCGATGGTAATGTCATAGTTGTGCAGATCCTGCCAGTTCCGGCCGGAGATGCTGCGGTAGTAGGCCGCCCGGGCATCATCGGAACGCTTGGCGTAGGATGCGGCCTTTTCCTGGGTGTCGCCGTACATTTCCATAATGTTGGCTACCCGGAAATCCTTGGGAGCATGGATGTAGATCCGCAGGACATTGTCGTGATCCCGCAGGACATAATCCGCTGCCCGGCCCACGATGACGCAGGCACCGTGATCGGCGATCTTGCGGATGATCTTCTCCTGAGCGATGACGGCCTGCTGCACCACATGGGTGCTCAGGTACAGATCATGGAGCATGGCAGGGGCATTGTCGTTGAGGTTGGAAATAAATTCCTTGCTCAAACCGCTTTCCTGAGCCGCCAGAGCGGTCATTTCTTTGCAGTAGAAGGGAATCCCCAGCTTCTGAGCCACCAGCATGCCGATCTGCTTGCCGGCGGTGCCGTGCTCCCGGGCGATGGTGATGATCAGGCCGCTTTCGGAGGGCTTGATGACCTGATCTTCCGGCTCCACTGCGGATTCTTCCTTCTTCAGGTTCCGGAAGAAAGAGGTGGTCAGCACCAGAATCACCACGGCGGCAACCAGGTCGGAAATGGGAGCAGCGTACAAAATGCCCATAACGCCGCTGCCGCTCTCTCTGCCTTCCAGAATCTGGGGCAGGAAAATAGCCAGAGGGGTGAAGCAGACGATATCCCGCACCACGGAGGACACCACCGCATAGGTAGACTTGCCGATGGACTGGAAGAATACAGCGGTCATCTTCACCAGGCAGGTCACGGTCATCAGGGACAGGTAGATCCGGAAGGTCTTCACGGCAAAGTCCTGATACAGTTCGTCGCCGGAACCGAAGATGCCCACCACGGCCTCCGGCCACAGCTGGAAGATGATGGTGGCGATAATGCCGGTAATCAGGGTGGCTTTCAGGATCATCCGGTAAGTTTCCCGGACACGGTCCATTCTCCGGGCACCGTAGTTATAGCCCAGAATGGGCTGGCCGCCCAGAACAATACCGGTGACGATGTTCAGCACGATGGTATACACCTTGGTCTGGATGCTGAACACGGAAATGGGAATGTCCGGGCCGTATTTGGACACAGCACCGTACTTGGCCAAAGTCATGTTGCACACCAGAGACACGGTGACGATGGAGATCTGGGTCACAAAAGTAGCGGCACCCAGACCAATGGTGTTCTTCAGAATGGGACGGTTGGGGATGAAGCTCTTTTTGGTGAGCCGGAAATTCTTGGGCTTGAAGAAGTAGACGGCGCACAGCAGGAAAGATGCTACCTGACCAATGGCGGTGGCCCAGGCGGCACCGGCGATGCCCCATTTCAGGACGAAAATGAACACCGGGTCCAGAATCACGTTCAAAATGGCACCGGTCATCATGGCGGTCATGGCGAAGGTCGGAGTGCCATCTGCCCGGATCATGCTGTTCATCACGTTCAGCAGCAGATAGAAGGGGAAAAAGGCGGCGATAATGCGGAAATAGGTAACCGCCAGATCCAGAGTCTGGTCAGAAGCACCGAACAGCCGCATCAGAGGTTCGGCGGTGAGTTCGCAGAGAATCAGCAGCACCATGCTGATGAGGAAAGTCACCGTAATACCGGTGCCGACGCACTTGTGGGCGCTGTCGGTATCCTTCCGGCCGGAGCAGATGCTTAAGTAAGAGGCGGCACCATCGCCCACACACCAGGCGAAGGCGTTAGCGATGCAGATCACCGGAAAGGAAACGCCGGTGGCTGCGTTGCCCAGATACCCCAGTTCACTGTTGCCGATGAAAATCTGGTCAACGATGTTATACAGGGCACTGATCAAAAGTCCCATGACGCAGGGAACGGAGAATTTTAACAGCAGTTTTGAAATTTTTTCTTCTTCCAGAATTCGGTTTTCGTTTCTTTCTTCCATAGAAGTACCTCCTTTGATAATGGAAACAAATATCCCGCAGGGCAAAAAAATCCCGTAACGGTTTTGCTGCAAAAACTTATAGCAAAACTATTACGGTAGTTTGTAGAAACATTCATCCAATCATGAA
>CAYXUI010000033.1:0-21252 GCA_964468195.1 uncultured Oscillospiraceae bacterium
AATTTCGCCTTCTGTGTCCTCCGGGATTACTATGGCACCACCCAGGTGGTCATTGAGAATGAGGAAATGATGTCCATCATCAAGCCTCTGAACAAGGAGTCCACCATCTCCGTCACCGGCACCGTCCGGGAGCGGGAAAGCAAGAACACCAAGATCCCCACCGGTGAGATCGAAGTGGTTCCCGAAAAAATCGAAGTGCTGGGCAAGTGCATCCACAACCAGCTGCCCTTTGAGATCAATAAAAGCCGGGATGCCGATGAGAACACCCGCCTGAAGTACCGGTTCCTGGATCTGCGGAACCCTGCCGTGAAAAATAACATCGTTCTGCGCTGCCAGGTGGTGGCGGAGCTGCGGCGGCTGATGACCGAGAAGGGGTTCCTGGAGATCACCACTCCCATCCTGACCGCCTCCTCTCCGGAAGGTGCCCGGGACTATCTGGTGCCTGCCCGGAACCACCCCGGCAAGTTCTACGCCCTGCCTCAGGCTCCCCAGCAGTTCAAGCAGCTGCTGATGACCTCCGGCTTTGACCGCTATTTCCAGATCGCTCCCTGCTTCCGGGACGAGGATGCCCGTGCTGACCGGACTCCCGGCGAGTTCTATCAGCTGGACATGGAAATGGCTTTCGCCACTCAGGAAGACGTGCTGACCACTCTGGAAGAGGTGCTGTACCCTGTGTATCAGAAGTTCGGCAAGTACAGCCGGATCTCTGCCCCCCACTGGCAGCACATCCCCTTCAATGTGGCCATGGAACGCTACGGCTCCGATAAGCCCGACCTGCGCATTGATCTGGAGATCGATGATATCACCGCTCAGGTGCAGGGTTGCGGCTTTGGCCCCTTTGAAGGCGCTACCGTCAAGGCTGTGGTGGTTCACAACTTTGCCCAGGCCAGAAAGTGGATCGACAAGCTGCTGGCCGACGTGGAAGTGCAGACCGGCAACAAAGCCTGCTGGGTCAAAGTCGATGAAAACGGCAATCTCACCGGCGGCGTTTCCAAGTTCCTGCAGGACTGCGCTCCTGCACTGACGGAAAAGCTGGGCCTGAAGCCCGGCAGCTTCGTCTGCATGGCCGCCGGCAAAAAGGCCGCCGCTCAGAAGACCGCCGGTGTCATCCGTACCTTGCTAGGCAAGCGGGTCCCCGGTCACTTCGATGAAGAGCAGTACGCCATGTGCTGGATCGTGGACTTCCCCATGTATGAAGTGGGCGAAGAGTCCGGCCAGCTGGAATTCTGCCACAATCCCTTCTCCATGCCCCAGGGCGGTATGCAGGCTCTGCTGGATGCCGAGGGAGATATGGATAAGCTGCTGGCCATCAATGCCGACCAGTACGATCTGGTGTGCAACGGCTACGAGTGCGCTTCCGGTGCCGTCCGGAACCATGACCCCGAGATCATGGTCAAGGCCTTCCAGATGGTGGGCCTGGGCGAAGAGGATGTCAAGGCTAAGTTCCCCGCCATGTACAACGCCTTCACCTATGGCGCACCTCCCCATGCCGGTGCCGCCCCTGGTGTTGACCGTCTGGTGATGATGCTCACCGGCGAAGAGTCCATCCGGGAAGTCATTACCTTCCCCATGAACAAGAACGCCCAGGATCTGATGATGGGTGCCCCCACCGCCGTGGACCATAGTCAGCTGGATACCGTGCATATCGCACTGGTGGAGGAAGAATAAGAAAATCAGGACTGTTGCAAATCTTTGGGTTTGCAACAGTCCTTTTTCGCTATGAGAGGGACACCGGGGCGTCGAAGACGCCGCCCCCTACATTAACTGTCCATTGTCAACTCCTTACGCCTGCATTGCCAGCCAAACCACCACCCCGATCCCCGGTAGGCCCAGGGCGCCGGAGAGAAGCACCGTCACGGCGTTGATGGGGATAAATATGCCAGTGTAGGGGGCGGCGGTGTTCAGCAGCCACAGGCACAGAAAGCCGCAACCGGAGTGGAGGGCCAGTTTCCAAAACCACTTCAGGGGCAGCAGCATAGCCCGCAGGGCAGCCACAGCCAGCAACGCCGGGAGCAAAAGGGAAATCCAGGTATTCATAACAAACCTCCCTGATTTTTTTGTTATCATGCCACAGTTTGGGTGAAAAGAAAGGAGGATTTTGTCAAGCGGGAAATTCTTTTTGGAAATGGGAAGTTTCTTTCCGGCAAAAAATTGACGATACGGCTTGTATCGTGGGGATTTCAATGGTATAATCAGGAAAATACAAACCTGTGGAGGTGTTGCAAATGGAATTTTCCGTGAACCATCCGGTTTTGTTCCTGCTGGCGGGATTTCTGGTGGCAGTGGTCATGGCCCAGTCGGTGTATTTTCTGGTGAAGGCCCTGCGCCGGAGCAAGCAGATCGGCATGGATCAGACCAAAATCCGCAAGACCATCAAAACGGCAGCCCTGTTTACGGTGGCCCCGGCAGTGTCCATTGTTATCAGCGTCATTACTCTGAGCAAAAGTCTGGGCATTCCGCTGCCCTGGCTGCGGCTGAGTGTGGTAGGCTCTTTGAGCTATGAGGCCATTGCGGCTTCCAACGCCGCCAGTGCCATGGGGCTGGCTCTGGGTAAGATCGAAAGCCTGACGGCTCAGCAGTTCGTCAACATTTCTCTGGTCATGACCATTTCTATTATGACCGGTATCTGGCTGGTGCCTGTCATCGGCAAAAAGTTGCTGTCCGGTATGTCCCATTTGGAGAGCCGGGATAAGAAATGGGCGGATATTTTCCAGAATGCCATGTTCATCGGCATGATCGCTGCCTTCCTGGGCTATGTCTTCTGCGACTTCGGCAGGCTCTGGATTCCCGGGGACTACAGCCCCACCTCCGGCCTGATCCCGGTGGCAGTGATGGTTGTGGCGGCGGTGGTGATGGTGGTCTGCGGACTGCTGATGCGCAAGCCGAAATTTGCCTGGCTGGGGGACTACGCTTTGCCCATCTCCCTGATTCTGGGCATGGTCAGTGCCATTCCCATTACGGCTTGGCTGGGCTAACGGAGGTATCCTATGAAAAAAGAACTGAGTTACATCGACTCCGCCCATCGGGATGGACGGATCTGGAACATCGGCGTGATGCTGCTGCTTATGGCTTTTCCCGTGACGGTGGCGGCCATCTTCGGGGCTGCCCCGGACTGGGGCGCACTGGGCATCGTTTTGCTGGCTACCGCTCCTATGTACTGGGCAGTGGGCTTTATCGAGACGTTGACCTTTACTCCCATGCTGGGTGCCGGCGGTGCTTACCTGAGCTTCGTCACCGGAAACATTTCCAATCTGAAGCTGCCCTGCGCCATTAACGCACTGGAACAGAATGGGGTCAGTGCCAATTCGGAAGAGGGGGAGATCATCTCCACTATCGCCATTGCCACATCTTCCATTGTTACTACGCTGATTATCATCGTGGGCGTGATCTGTATCGTGCCCCTGACTCCCATTCTGGAAGCTCCGGTGTTGGCACCTGCCTTTGAGCAGATGCTCCCGGCTCTGTTTGGCGGACTGGGCGTGGCCTTCGTCAGTAAAAACTGGAAAATTGCCATTGCTCCCGTGGTGCTGATGCTGGTGCTGTTCATCAGCGTACCGGCACTGAATGCGGGAACGGTGGGAATCATGGTGCCGGTGTCCGTGGTGTTTACCATCGCCGTGGCCCGGATGCTGTATCGGAAAGGAGTGCTGTAATATGATCGGAACTGTTTTGTTGCTGGTAATTGCGGTATTTGTTCTGGTGGTGGCGGTGCGGACGCTGCGCTTTACCCCCAAGCCCCAGCCTGCTGTGGACGAAGCGGAGTATCCCTTCGACAAGGATCGGGCGGTGGATTGCCTTGCCCAGCTGGTGCGGTGCAAGACCGTTTCCTACAACGACCATTCTCTGGAAGATGACGCAGAATTTGAAAAGCTGATCTCCCTGCTGCCCACTCTGTACCCCCGGGTGTTTGACGTCTGTTCCGTCAATCAGCTCCCCGACCGGGCACTGCTGCTGCGGTGGCCGGGTAAGAATCACGGTGACCCTGCCGTGATGATGGCCCACTACGATGTGGTGCCCGTCAACGAAGAAAACTGGGAGAAACCTCCCTTCGCCGGAATTCTGGAAGACGGCGTCCTCTGGGGTCGTGGCACTCTGGATACCAAAGTGACCTTCAACGGCATTTTCTCCGCCGCCAACTATCTCATCGGCAAGGGCTTCCAGCCGGAAAATGACATTTACTTCGCCTTCTCCGGCGGGGAAGAGATCAACGGCAAGGGTGCTCCCAATATCGTGCAGTATTTCATGGACCACCACATCCAGCCTGCCATCGTAGTGGATGAGGGCGGTGCCGTGGTAGAGGATGTGTTCCCAGGTGTGAAAGCTCCCTGTGGCCTTATCGGCATTGCGGAAAAGGGCATGATGAACGTCCAGTACCGGACGGTTTCCGCCGGTGGCCATGCTTCCGCTCCCAAACCCCACACCCCCGTGGGCGTGCTGGCAGATGCCTGCAAGAAGGTGGAGGATCATCCTTTTAAGGCTCACATTGACGGTCCCGCCGCTTTGATGTTCGATACTCTGGGCCGGTATTCCAGCCTGCTGTACCGGATCATTTTTGCCAACCTCTGGTGCTTTGGCTGGATCATCGACCTGCTGGGCAAGAAGTCCGGCGGTGAGATGAATGCGCTGGTGCGCACCACCGTGGCCTTTACCCAGATGGAGGGCAGTTCCGCCCGGAACGTCATTCCTCCCGAGGCCAAGATGGTTGCCAATATGCGGCTGAACCCCAGCGACAGCGTATCTTCCGCACTGGCCTACTTGAAGAAGAACGTTGATAACGATCAGGTAGAGATCACCGCCATGGAATCCTTCGAGCCCAGCCCCATTTCGGAAGTGAACTGTCCTGCCTGGAACAAGGTGGCTTCCGCCGTGGCCAACACCTGGCGGGGTTGCATCGTATCCCCGTATCTGATGGTGCAGTGCTCCGACTCCCGGCACTACGGCAAGCTTTCCAACCATGTCTACCGGTTCTCCGCCATGGATCTGACTTCCGCCGAACGGGCAACCATCCACGGCAACAACGAACGCATCCGGGTGGAAACTGCAGCCAAGGCTGTGGAATTCTACATCCGTTTGATGAAGCAGTGCTAAAACAATACAATACCGCCCGGAGCCATGTGCTCCGGGCGGTTTGTGTTTAATTATCCTGTTCGTCCTGTTTCAGCAGTTGGGAGTAGCCCTTGCCGTACTGGACGCACCGGGAGACCCGGCTTAAGGTGGCGGAGGAAATGTTGGCCTGAGCCATGACCTGATTGTAGGTGTTGCCCTCCATCAGCAGTTTGGCGGCGAAGATCCGTTCGGCCATATTCTCCACTTCCTTGCGGGTGCACAGGTCATCAAACAGGGCCTCGATTTGCGCCGGATCGCTGGTTTTGGCGATCAGATCATACAGCGCCTGGATTTTTTCGGGTTGAGACATAATTTCCTCCATGAAAATGTATTACAATTGGGTTTGGGTGCCCCGGATAAAGGCACGGGTCTTTTCGCTGCGGGGATTGCCGAAGACTTCCTGGGGGGTGCCTATTTCTTCAATGACACCGTCTGCCATGTAGATCACCACATCGGCCACGGACTGGGCAAACTCCATTTCGTGGGTCACCACGATCATGGTGTGGCGGCTGTCTTTCAGTCCCCGGATGACCCGGAGCACTTCTCCTGTCAGCTCCGGATCCAGTGCGCTGGTGGGTTCGTCAAAGCACAGAACCTGAGGCTCCATAGCCAATGCCCGGGCAATGGCCACCCGCTGCTGCTGGCCGCCGGAAAGCTGCCAGGGGTAGGCATCCTGCTTCTGAGAAAGTCCCACCTGAGAAAGAAGGGCCTTGGCCTGCTCCGTGATGGCGAGCAGGTCGCCCTTTTTCAGAAGTTTGGGGGCCAGGGTGATATTTTCCAGCACGGTGTACTGAGGAAACAGGTTGAAATTCTGGAATACCAGACCAAAATGGAGCCGGTTTTCCCGGATTTGGGCGTCGGTGAGATTGGCTCCGGTCAGCTCTTTGCCGCCTACCCGGATGCTGCCTTCGTCAGGGGTCTCCAAAAAGTTCAGACACCGCAGCAGGGTAGTCTTGCCGCTGCCGGAGGAACCGATGATAGCCAGCACCTGGCCTTCTTCCAGAGAAAAGCTGACGCCCTTCAAAACATCCGTGGAGCCGAAGCCCTTTCTTAAATTCGTTACTTCTAAAATTGCCATGGCTCAACCTCGGAAATAGTTCAGTTTTTCTTCCAGCTTGCCGAAGAAAATCGTCAGCAGTCCGCTGAAAAGCAGGTAAAAGGCACCGGTGTAGAACAGGGGCCAGATCAGTCCCTTTTTGATGAAAGCTTCACCGGCCCAGATGATCTCGTAAATGCCGATGATCCGGGCGAGGGAAGTGTCCTTCACCAGCGTGATGACTTCATTGCTCATGGGAGCTAGAATGCGCTTGATGACCTGAAGCAGAACAACATCAAAGAAGATCTGACTTTTGGTCATGCCCAGCACCTGACCGGCTTCATACTGCCCACGGGGGATGGATTCAATACCGCCCCGGTAGATTTCGGAGAAGTAGCAGGCGTAATTCACGGCGAACGCCACAATGGTGGCAGTGAACCGGGGCATGGGGGGCAGGCCGAACATGAGCCCCGGGCCGTAGAAAATGATGATGAGCTGGAGCATCAGGGGGGTGCCCCGGATGATCCACACAAAGCCCCGAACCAGCACTCGCAGGGGGGAGAATTTGCTCATGGAGCCAAAGCAGACGATGAGCCCCAGAGGAATGGAGAAAGCCAGTGTCAGCAGGAAAATCTTCAGAGATTCCCAGAAACCGGCCAGAAGCTGTAGGGTGACAGGAAGAAACATGGCACATACCTCGTTGCAGAAATATCCGGCGAAAGCACCGGAAAACAGGGTATCGGGAGGGTTTTTCTGCCCTCCCGATACTTTAACACATCACTCAGCTAAAGTCAAGCTGTACTTATCGGCCAGAGCCTGCAAGGTGCCATCGGCCTTCCACGTGGCAATCAGCTCGTTGACCTTGACGGTAACATCGGAATCCTTCCGGAAGGCAATGCCGTATTCTTCGCTGGTCAGGCTGATGCCGGAAGCGAGATCGGCGTAGCTGGTGCCTTCACCGGTCATGGCATTGGCCATGGTGATGTCAATGACGCAGGCATCGGAAGTACCGGCGGCCACTTCCATCAGGGCAGCGGCCTGATCCTGAACGGCAATGATCTGGCTGACATCCACTCCCAAATCTTCCACGGCACTCTGACCGGCGGAGCCGTTTTCCACGGCGAAGGTCAGGCTGGTGAGCAGCTCGGGGGCATCGTACTGATCCACCACATCGGATTTCATCACCAGTACCTGGGCATTGACCACATAGGCATCGGTGCAGCTGGAATTCAGGGTCACTTCTTCGGTGATGGTCATGCCGTTCCAGATCACGTCAATGTTCTTGGTTTCCAGCTCGTAGAACTTTTTGCCCCAGTCCGCCAAGACGAAGAACTCACAATCCACATTCAGCTCCTTGGCCACCATTCGGGAGAACTCGGCATCGAAGCCGGTCCAGTCGCCGTTGTCATCCTTGTAGTCCATGGGAGCGTAGTCGGTGATGCCGACGATCATGGTGCCCTTGTCCTGAATGTAAGCCAGGTCGGAATCGGAAGCCTTGCTACCGCAGGCGGTGAAGCAGCTGAGGGTCAAAATCAGAGCCAGGGTCATAACGATAAACTTTTTCATATTGGTTTCTCCTTTCCTGTGTTGCAGGTGAATTTGTTTGATAGCTGGATTATACTTTACTTCGCTAAAGAAGTAAAGCACTATTTTTCGTTTTTCCCCAACTTTGGCACAATGCACAGAAGGGGAGGGAAAATGAATACTTTACTGCGCTAAAGTGACGAAGCGGCGGCGTACAATAGATTGTAGTAAGCCGTAACATCTAAAAGTTTCGGATGTCATTCCGTGCGTAGCCGAGGAATCTGTGCACCGAATGTCTTTTGTGCAGCAGGTAAGTGCCAAGATCCATGTTACGATCTGCTGCGGTGACATTTGAATTTTTGAAATATAGGAAGAACGATAACGATTAAGTTATTAAATTCCCGGGGATTTTCCAGTTCCAGTGGGGGTAATTCCTATAAAAAACCACCCTTTGAACAAAACTCACAAAAATCCAGAGCGAGAATCAGAAACATCGCCGAAAATTGGGAAATCAACAGAAAATGGGAAAAAGTATCTTGCCTTTTCGGAAAGTTTCGGGTATATTGAATGTACGAAAACGTTTAAGACGCTGCGGCGGGGAAGGAGTACCTTTATGGTATCAATGAAGGATATCGCCCGGAAATGCGGTGTGTCTGTGGCAACGGTGAGCAAGGCTCTGAATGGTCAGCCGGACATCGGCGAGGAGACCCGCAAGCGGATCGCCGCCGTGGCATCTGAGCTGGGCTACATGACCAACGCCACGGCCAGAGCCCTGAAAACCAACCGGACCTACAATCTGGGAATGCTGTTCATCGATGAGCGGCGCAGTGGATTGTCCCACGAATATTTTTCTTCCCTGCTGGAAAGCTTTAAAATAGAGGCGGAACGCCACGGCTATGACATTACCTTCATCAATCACAATGTCGGTGGCTGTACCACCACCTATTTGCAGCACTGCCAGTACCGGGGCGTGGATGGCGTGGTCATTGCCTGTGTGGATTTTAACGATCCTCAGGTGAAAGAGCTGGTGGACAGCAACCTGCCGCTGGTGACCATCGATCACGGCTTTGAAGGCCGGATGGCGGTGGTATCCGACAATGTCAGCGGCGTAGATGCCCTGGTGCGCTACGCTTACAGCATGGGTCACCGGAAGATCGCCTTCCTCCACGGAGAGAATTCCACCGTCACCCGGAACCGGCTGGCGGGATTCTACCGGGCCTGTGAGGAACTGCATTTGCAGGTACCGGAGGGCTATGTCCGGCCCTGTGTGTATCACGATCCGGAGCTCTGCGCCCGGGAGACCCGGAAGCTGCTGGAGCTGCCAGAAAGACCCACCTGCATTATTTTCCCGGACGATTTCTCTTCCATCGGCGGCCAGAATGTGCTGCTGGAGCAGGGAATGCGGATCCCGGTGGATATTTCCGTCATGGGCTACGATGGCATCCAGCTGGCAAGGGGTATGCGCCTGGCGACCTACAGCCAGAATACCCAAGATCTGGGTCGTATTGCCGCTGAGAAACTCATCAGTCTCATTGAGCACCCCAAGACCACCCTTATCGACCGGATTTTGGTACCCGGCACGCTGCTGGAAGGTACCACGGTGAAAAAACTGAACTGACCATCCCGAAAGACAGAGCCCATCGGCGCAGGCGGCGAAACAGCCGCCTGCACTTGCATTCTTCGGGGAAGTATGATATTCTATATAGAAATGAAGCAATTTCAGGAGGAAGACCCACATGAATGTCCACGAGTCCGGCGAAATGTATCTGGAAGCCATTTTGGTACTAAGCCAGAAAAATGGCTATGTCCGCTCCATTGATGTCAGCGAATATCTGGGATACTCCAAGCCCAGCGTGTCCAGAGCCATGGGCATTCTGCGAAATGCGGAGTATATCCGCATGGAAAAGGACGGCACCATCCTCCTGACGGATTCCGGCCGGGAGATCGCAGAGAAGATCTTCGAGCGGCACACCATCCTTTCCCGGTTGCTGATGCACCTGGGTGTCAGCGAAGGAACGGCCACCGCCGACGCCTGCAAGATGGAACACGCCATTTCCGACGAGTCCTTCCAGGCAGTGAAGCGTTACGCCGCAAGCGTTTTGGGAGAATAAATGAAGGCGGCGCATTGCGCCGCCTTTTGCCTTGCCAGGCATTCCCACCATGCAATTATTTGACATTTTCCCTCCCATCTGCTATGATGCAGAAAAACGATGGGAGGGATTTTTGTGGCTTCTTGCAGCGGCAATTGCGGCAGTTGCTCCGGCTGTGGTCGGGAGCTGGTGCTGACGGAACTGGAAATGGATTTTCTGCGGGAACTGGCGCAGTTTGCCTTTTTGCCCGTGGCCCGGGAAATGGGGGATCTGACCCCTGTCTATCTGGAAAGCGGCGACAAAGAGACCATGGGCCTGATGCTCCAGTGTCTGGAAAAGAAGGGGCTGGTCTCTCTGGATTTTGACAAACCGCTGGCCGGTTTTGATGACAGCGCCTACGCCTCTTACCCCATCCGGGGCAGCATGGCGCTGACCCAGCGGGGGCAGCAGGTTTTGGAATTGCTGGAATATCAGGGATATCATCCGGAAATATAAGGGAGGAAAACACCATGAGCAATGTGAAAAATGAACCCAAGTACAAAAATCCCTTGTTGCAGGCCATCCGGGAGCAGTTGGAGCACCGGGCCTACTGGCTGTACCTGCTGTGTGATGAGGCAGGAAAGCGGGGCCTGAGCTGGCGGGAGTTTGGCGAACCGGCCATCCGCCGCTGCGGTCTGGATCACGGTGCCCGGCACATCGCCAAGGGCAAGACTGACAGCCTGAAGGGTCTGAAAAAGGTGCTCTTCACCAAGCCCGCCCAGCTGGTCTTTGAAATGGACGTACTGGAATCTACTGACGATACGCTGAACATCGACTTCCACTACTGCCCGTTGGTGAAGGCCTGGCAGAAGGCCGGCTGCACCGATGAAGAAATTGCCACCCTCTGCGACATCGCCATGTGCGGTGACCACGGCATTGGCGAAGCTTACGGTGCCGTGCTGGATCTGCCCAAGTGCATCGCCAAGGGCGATGACATCTGCTCGCTGCGATACCATAAGAAGAATTGACAGTGGACAGTTTTGCTTGTAGGGGGCTGCGTGGATGCAGCTCCCTACAAAATCATTTTGCACCAACTTTCCCATTGCATTTCCTCCTCCCGGCTGGTATAATGTATCCTTACTGCAAAGCAAAGAGAAAGAAGTGTTGGTTTGATGAATTGGAGCGAATATCGCTGTGGTGTCCGCCGGGGATTGCCGGTGGGGATGGGATATTTTTCCGTCAGTTTTGGCTTCGGGGCCATGGCAGTCAGTCAGGGGCTTAATGCCTGGTATGCAACCTTGATCTCCCTGACCAATCTGACCAGTGCGGGACAGTTTGCCGGGTTGACCGTCATTGTGGCGGCGGCAACGCTGTGGGAAATGGTGCTGACCCAGATCATTATCAACAGCCGCTATGCCCTGATGAGTTTGGCTCTGTCCCAGCGGATGGGGGAGAAGATCGGTCTGCTGCCCCGGCTGCTCATCGCCTTTTTTAATACCGATGAGATTTTTGCCCTGGCCATGGCCCGGGTGGAACCGCTGACGGTGCCCTTTCTGCTGGGGCTTGGGACGCTGCCTGTCGTGGGCTGGACCTTGGGTACCCTGATGGGTGCGCTGGCAGGCAGCGTCCTGCCTGCCTCCATTCAGGCGGCGCTGGGGGTCATGCTCTACGGCATGTTCGTGGCCATTGTGATCCCGGTGGCGAAGCAGGATAAGGGGGCCCTTGTGGCGGTGATTCTGGCACTGGTGTGCAGCAGTCTGTTCTCCTGGGTGCCGCTGCTGCAAAACGTTAGCGCCGGTATTTCCATTGTCATTTGCACTGTAGTGGCGGCAGCGGTCTGCGCTTGGCTGTTCCCCGTGGAAGAGAAGGAGGAAGTGGTGTGAATAACCTGTACTTGTACATTTTTACCATGGCCCTGACCACTTATCTGATCCGGGTGTTGCCTTTGACCATTTTCCGCAAGCCCATCAAGAGCCGGTTTTTGCGCTCGTTTTTATACTACGTCCCCTACGCCTGCCTGACGGCCATGACCTTCCCGGCGATCTTGAGCAGCACGGAAAGCATCCTCAGCGGCGCAGCAGCTCTGGCGGTGGCGGTGCTGCTGGCCTACCGGGGCAAGAGCCTCATCGTGGTGGCCCTGAGCAGCAGCGGTGCGGTGCTTGCTGTAGAATTTCTGCTGAATCTACTGTAAAATATTAAGTTTTTGTGTAGTTTCCCGGTTTGACTTGACTAACCGGGAAACTTTTGTTATACTCTGGCAGGAAGAGGGAGTAGTCGGCGCTGAAAGCAGCGGGTGCGAATCGACATACTGGGTGTTTACCCCGGTTCGTGCTGAAATGACGAGACTTTTGCAGACCGGCTCAGTCTCTTCGTTTGGTAGCTTCTGTGCCGGTTTGTTCGGGAAACGCTGGGAAAATGCGTTTCTACAGAAAGAAATTGGTACGGAGGTTATTTTTTATGAATTTGGGTGAGTTGTTTCTGCTGGCTGTGGGACTGAGTATGGACGCTTTTGCCGTGTCCATCTGCAAGGGCCTGGCGATGAAGAAGGCGACGCTGAAAGCCAGTGCCACCTGCGGCATTTGGTTTGGTGGATTTCAGGCATTGATGCCCACCATCGGCTTTTTCCTGGGCACGCTGTTTGCCGAGGCCATTCAGGCCATCGACCACTGGGTCGCCTTTGGCCTGCTTGCCATCATCGGCGTGAACATGCTGAAAGAGGCCTTTGTGGCCGGGGAAGAAAGCGAAGAAGAAACCAGCGCCGACATGTCCGTGAAGACCATGTTCGTCATGGCGGTGGCGACTTCCATCGATGCCCTGGCCGTCGGCATTTCTCTGGCTATGGCCGGTAATGTCAACATCTGGATGGCAGCTCTGTTCATCGGTCTGTGCACTTTCGGCTTCTCTGCCGTGGGCGTGAAGATCGGCAATGTCTTCGGTGATAAGTTCGAGAAGAAGGCTCAGATGGCCGGCGGTATCATCCTGATCCTGCTGGGCGTGAAGATCCTGCTGGAGCATCTGGGAATCCTGGTATGATCCGGACGGACAGACGGCTGCAAATCTGCAAGGCCCTGCTGATTGCGGAACTTTGCTTCATTTGGGGCAATTCCCTGATGCCGGGAGAAATTTCCGGAGCCATCAGCGACTGGGTGGGCAATCTTCTGCGGCTGCTTTTCGAGCAGGGACCGGAGGAGGTATCCAGCGGCTTTCCTCTGCGGAAACTGGCCCATTTCACGGAATTTGCGGCGCTGGGCATGACTCTGAAATGGCTCTTTGCTATGCGGCAAAAGAACAGGGGATATGCCCTGTTGTGTGGCATTCTGGCGGCGGCTACCGATGAGACCATCCAGATTTTCGTTCCCGACCGTGGCCCCAGTGTCCGGGACGTGGCCCTGGACAGCTGCGGCGTGCTGACAGGTATGATCCTGCTGTATTTGGGGCATAGCTATTTCACGAAACGAAAAAACCGGAGGAAAGAACCATGAAGAAACTGTTTATTTTGACCCTGATTCTGGCCCTGACCCTGAACTTGGCGGCCTGCGGCAGCAAGAAGGCGGAGGAGACCACCGAACCTGCTGAAACGGTTGCCTCTTCCGCTCTGGAAATTCTGGAGACCACCTGGGGAATGTATACTGATGACGAGAAGTTTGCCATCATCGGCGGTGACATGAACAATCCTGTCAACGATGCTCCCGGCGAATACGACCTGAGCAATGAGAACGTTACCTACTCTCTGCTGATCCCTGAGGAGCAGCTGGAAAATGTCACCGAGGCAGCATCCATGATCCACATGATGAACGCCAACACCTTCACCTGCGCCGTGTTCCGTCTGGCCGATGGGGTGTCCGCTGAGGACTTCGGCAAGGCCATGCAGGAGGCCGTCCAGAATAACCGCTGGATGTGCGGCTTCCCGGAGACCCTGGTGATCCAGAATATCTCCGATGCCTATGTGCTGGTGGCTTTCGGCACCAACGATAACATTACCGTGCTGATGAATCATTTGACCCTGGTATATCCGGAGTCTCAGAATATCGCCCGGGAGGCCATTGCCTGATCGGGTTTGACACAGAAAGGCAGCAAGAAATTGCTGCCTTTTTTGGAATCTATCATCTATCGTAAGGAGAAGCCTATGGTTTTTTCCAGCATTCCGTTTTTGTATTATTTCCTGCCGGCGGTGCTGGCGGTGTATTTTCTGACCCCGTGGCGGGGGAAAAATGCGGTGCTGCTTCTGTTCAGTCTGCTCTTTTACGGCTGGGGGGAGCCGAAACTGCTGGGGCTGATGATGTTCACCATCTTGCTCTTTTACCTCTGCGGCCTTGCCATGGGCCGGGCGGAAAGCCAGCAGGGGAAAAAGTTCTGGCTGTTGGTATCCGTAGTCAGCAGTCTGGCGCTGCTGGGACTGTTTAAGTATGCGGACTTTTTTGTCACCAGCGTCAATGCCCTGACGGGGCTTTCCCTGCCACTGCTGAAACTGGCGCTGCCGGTGGGCATCAGCTTTTATACCTTCCAGTGCCTGAGCTATACCATCGATGTATACCGGGGTACGGTGCCGCCCCAGCGGAACTTCATTTCCTTCGGTGCCTATGTGGTGCTGTTTCCTCAGCTCATCGCCGGGCCCATTGTTCGCTATGCGGATGTGGCCCGGGAGCTGAAAAACCGGGAACACAGCTGGGAAAATGCCGCCTATGGCCTTCGCCGCTTTCTGGTGGGACTGGGGAAAAAGGTGATTTTGGCGGACAATTTTGCCCTGCTTTTGAAACTCTTCCGGGAAAGCGGAGAACCTTCCGTTCTCTTTTACTGGATGTACGCCGTTGGCTTTACCCTGAATATCTACTTTGACTTTTCCGGGTATTCCGATATGGCCATCGGCCTTGGACGGGTGTTCGGGTTCCATTTTTTGGAGAATTTCGACTATCCCTATCTTTCCAAAAGCGTCAGCGAATTTTGGCGACGGTGGCATAAGAGCCTTGGCAGCTGGTTCCGGGACTACGTTTACATTCCTCTTGGGGGCAACCGGGGGAGCCGGGGCAGATGGGTATTTAACATTCTGGTGGTCTGGATGCTCACCGGTGCCTGGCATGGTGCTGCCTGGAATTTTGTGCTCTGGGGGCTGCTCTACGCTGCCTTTTTGTTGCTGGAAAAGGCAGTACCGGCCTTGCAGAAACTGCCGAAGATTCTGCGTTGGGGCTATACCATGCTGGTGGTGGTACTGGGCTTTGTGCTGTTCAACGCCGAAAGCCTGACCCAGGCGGGGCAGGATTTTGCTGCTCTGTTTGGTTTGGCCGGATTGCCTGCCGTGACGGCGGAAACGGTGTACTATCTGAAAAGCTACAGTGTGTTGTTCCTGCTGGGCATTGTCGGGGCCACGCCCCTGCCCCAATTGGTTGCACAGAAAGTGCGGGCCACCAAAGCCGGGGAAGTGCTGGAATTTGCTATGTGCGTGGGACTGCTGGCAGTTTGCACCGCCTATCTGGTGGATGGGTCTTTCAGTCCCTTCCTGTATTTCCGGTTTTAAGGAGGGGGACCATGAAAAAATGCAATGTGATGTTTGTAGTCGCCCTCTGGGCACTGGTGACGGCCGTTGCCTGGTTCGGGCCGAAGCAGACGTTTTCTGATGCGGAGCGGCGGCCATTGGCCCAGTTCCCGGCACTGAAGCTGGAAACAATACTGGACGGCAGCTTTATGGCGGATTTTGAAGATTATACTCTGGATCAGTTCCCCCTGCGGGATACGGTTCGGAAGGTAAAATCCCTGTTCCACATCTATATTCTGGGGCAGAAGGACAACAACGGCATCTATCTGGTGGATGGTTACGCTGTGAAGCAGGAGTATCCCCTGAACCGGAATTCCCTGGAACACGCCGGGGAACGGCTGTCTTATTTGTATGAAAAATATCTGACGGATTCCGATGTTTTCTTTGCCATTGTCCCGGATAAGGGATACTATCTGGCAGAATCTGCCGGGCAATTGCGAATGGATTATGAGGGCCTCTTTGCTTACTTCCGGGAAGAACTCCCTTGGGCAGAGCCCATTGATCTGACCGGGGCACTGTCAGCAGATGACTACTACCGCACGGACACCCACTGGCGGCAGGAGAACATTCTGGATGCCGCCGGAGTGATCTGCAATGCTCTGAATGTGACGGCTCCCAAAGCGGAAGACTACTGGCTTACCGCCATCGACAAGCCCTTCTATGGAGTCTACTATGGTCAGGCGGCCCTGCCCATGGCGCCGGATCCCCTGTATCTGCTGGAAAGTGAGCTGCTGGATAGCTGCTCCGTCTACGATTATGAAACCGGAAAGACCCTCAGCGTCTATGACCGTAGCAAAGAGGAAGGGAAGGATCTGTATGAAATTTTCCTTTCCGGCTCCAAATCTTTGCTGACCATCGAAAATCCCAAGGCAAAAACGGAGCGGGAACTCATTGTCTTCCGGGATTCCTTCGGCAGTGCCATGGTGCCGCTGATTTTGCAGGATTACGCCAAAGTGACCCTGGTGGACATCCGCTATATCCAGATCGATGCGCTGGACCGGTTCTTGGATTTTCAGGGGCAGGATGTGCTGCTGCTTTACAGCACCCTGGTGCTGAATAACAGTGAGACGATCAAATAAAGAAAGTCCCCGGAAGCAATGCTTCCGGGGACTGCTTCGTTATACGGTCAGATTTTGGATCCATTTGCCCTGACGAATCATAAAGGCACCGATGGCGCATTTGATCAGATCCATTGCCTGGCAGATGGCAAACAACGGGAGAATGGTAATACCGGTGAACCGGCTCAGGCAGTAAGCCACGGGGATGCAGACTGCCCAGACAAAACAGCTGTCAAACAGGAAGGTGATGAAGGTCTGGCCGCCGGAACGGAGGGTGAAGTAGGCGGCGTTGGTGTAGGCATTGAAGGGCATGGCGCAGGCGTTGATGCAAATGAGGTAGGTTGCCAGCTGCCGCACGGTGTCGGTGGTGTTGTAGATCTTCGGGAACAGACCGGAACAGGCGGCCATCAGTCCGCCGAACACAAGGCCGGAGAGGATGGACACGAAGATCAGCTTCCGGTTGGTATCCCGGACCTCGTCTTCCTTGTGGCCGGCTCCCAGCATCTGGCCCATGATGATGCCCACGGCGTTGCCCATGGACAGGAATATCACACTGGCCAGGTTGTAGATCGTACTGGAAATATTGCTGGCCGGAACCACATCCAGCCCGCAGGTGGAGTAGCACTGGCTCAAAATGGCCATGCCGGTGGACCAGAGAGCCTCGTTCACCAGCAGGGGCATGCCCTTGATGACGATGGACTTGAAGAGTTTGCCGGGAATGTGCATGGAGCGGTAAGCGCCCACAATGAACGGATGCTTCCGGTGGTTGCGATGGATCCAGACCACCAGAAATGCCAGCTCCACATATCGGGAGATGACGGTGGCAATGGCGGCACCCCGCACCCCCAGCACCGGAGCACCGAAATGGCCGAAAATCAGCACATAGTTCAGCACCAGATTCACCAGCACCGCCATAATGCCGCCGATCATGGGGATCACGGTATTGCCGCATTCTTTCAGGGTACTGGCGTAGGCGTTGGCGATGGCGAAGGGCAAAAAGCCCCAGAGCATGACATGCAGATATTGGATGCCCTCAGATGCGACGGCTGCAGCGGTGGCAGCGTCTCCGTCGCCAGTGAGGTACAGCCCGATGAGACTTTCGCCACCCAAAAGGAAGACGCCAATGCCCAGCAGGGTAAGGGCGGTGCAGATCAGCAGCTTGAAACGGAAGGTATGGCGGACACCTTCGGAATCGTCACTGCCATGGAACTGGGCGGTGAAGATACCGGCACCGGAGCTGGCACCGAAAATACACAGGTTGAATACAAAAATCAGGCCGTTGACGATGGAAACACCGCTCATGGGAATGGTGCCCACCTGGCCTACCATGATATTATCCAGCAGGTTTACGAAGTTGGTGATGCCGGACTGCACAATGATCGGCACCGCGACCTGAAGCACCCGCCGGTAAAACTTCCGGTCGCCGATGTAACGTTGGAACATAAAAACCCCTCTATATAGTGGAAAGTGGATAGCTGATAGTGGATAGTGAGGGACAGGCGTTCGCCCTCTTGCGTACCATGTAAAACATATGTCATCCCGACCGAGCGGGAGCGAGTGGAGGGATCTTCGCACTTACGGGATATTTGCAGTGTAATCGGTGCCAAGATCCCTCCACGCGCTTTGCTTGGTCGGGATGACAGAATTACGTGTGTTGGGAATTACAGCTCAACGCCGCCAATAAACACTCTCTTTTCGGAGTAATCTGCGTTGGTGATCACGAAGTCAGCAAACTTGCCTTTTTCGATGGAGCCTACCTGATCCTCTGCGCCGATGGCCTTGGCAGGGTTATAAGAAGCGGCCCGGAGGGCTTCTTCTTCGCCGATGCCCCAGGACAGGACGTTTTGCAGACACTGCCACAGGTTTGCGGCGGAGCAGGCGATGGTATCATCGGCAACCAGCCGGGCCACGCCACCCTTGAGCTGTGCCATCTGACCGCCCAGCTTGAACTGAGTGCCTTCGGGCTGACCGGCGCAGCGGCCGGAGTCGGACACCAGGATCATCCGGTTTTTAAACATGGTGAAAGCCAGCCGGACAGAGGCGGGATGGATGTGATAGCCGTCACAGATCAGCTCGGCCTGGATGTTTTCGTTTTCCACGGCGGCGGGAATGACACCGGGGTTCCGGTGGTGGATGCCGGGCATGGCGTTGTACAGGTGAGTCAGATGGGTCACGCCGGCGTCAATGGCAGCTTTGGCGTGGTCATAGTCGGAATCGGTGTGGGCGATGGACACGGTACACAGCTTGCTGGCCTTCTCCACGAATTCTGCTGCGCCGGGGAGCTCCGGGGCGATATCCACGATCCGCACCAGACCGCCGCAGTCATTGTAGAGCTTCTGGAAACCTTCAAAATCCGGCTCCTTCAGGTAGTCGGGATTCTGGGCACCCCGCTTCTTGTAGGAGAAGTAGGGACCTTCCATTTGGATGCCCATGAGCCGGGCGTGACCGGCAGGGGATTCCTCCACCAGCTGTTTGGCGGTGCCGAAGGCTTTGGCCAGCACGTCATAGGGCAGGGTCATGGATGCAGGGGCAAAGGAGGTGACACCGCAGGAAGCGTAGAACCGAGCCATCTTCTTCAGACCTTCGTAGTCGCCGTCAGAGAAGTCGGCACCGGAATTGCCGTGGCTGTGAACATCAATCAGGCCGGGGATTACGGTGGCACCTTCCAGGTCGATGGCATCGGCGGGAACGTTTTGAGGCAGAATTTCACCGAACAGGCCATCCTTCACTTCAAAAGCGCCCATGTGGAACTGAAAATCAGAGGTAAAAATCCGTGCGTTTTTGTAGAACATACTTCATTTCTCCTTAAACTATAATATGGTAAGGCTATGGTATCATGGGGCCGGAGAAAAAGCAATGGGGGAGTTGAAAATGGGAAATGCTGAATGCAAAGTGCAAAATGCAGAGTGATTTCGTAGGGCGGGGGCATGCCCCCGCCGGTCGGGTAACGACGACTGCGGGGAAAGACGATTGGTACAGCCATATGGTTGCTCCACATTACCGTATCCAAACGGAAATGTTGCCACAAATCCACCCAAAATCCGTGATGTGGGCGCAACATTTTCTTTCTCAAAATTAGCTGTTTCAAAATTCGCAGTGAGTCGGCGGGGGGGCATGCCCCCGCCCTACGAATGGGAGGAGTTTTTGTATCAAACTGTAATCAAAAACGAAGCTGAAAGGGGAGCGGTAACAATTCTTAAGATAATTTTGTTAAACTTAAGAAATTATTTTGTAATTTTTTGTAATTTTCCTATTGACGAAATGCCTTTCATGGGTTATAATACAGCCATGAAAAAGATGTTAGTCACAAAGCTGACGGCTTCGGCGTCCCCGATCCTTCGCCCAGCCGGTGCAGGGGACTGACAGTACTTTCAAATTCGTAAACATAATTTCATTAGGAGGTTAGAAACAAAATGAAAAATGCAATGAAGAAGCTGATGAGCGTTCTGCTGGTTGCAGTCCTGCTGATCTCTGCAGTTCCCTTTGCTGCATCTGCCGAGAGCCAGGTTCAGGTTTGTGTGAAGGTTGATGGTGTTGAAAAGGGCACTGTAACGGTTGACCTGAATGGCGACAGCGCAACGGTTGGCGACATTATGAAGTGGAAAGCAAATGTTATTGAATTGATGTCCGGCAACTTCTGCCACTCCTGGAAGAAGGGCATGGGCGACACCGTTGGTGGCTCTGAGCTGGTTGTCGACGCCGGTGAGACTGTTTACCTGGCTTTCTACACCGATCTCAATGACTGCTCCAAGTGCAACACTGTTGCCGACAAGGACGACAAGGTCGAGGAGCCCACTCCCAGCGAAACTCCCAGCGAGCCTGTTGCTACGGAACCCGTTGTTGAGGCTGTGAAGTTTGTTGTCAAGGTCAGCAAGACCGGCAAGGCCAACACCGGCGATGTCGTCTACGAAGGTTCCAAGGTTCCTTCCAACGGCGTTTCCTGCAAGGTCGGCGATCTGCTGAGCTACTGCTGGAACTCCAGCTGGACCGGCGTGTACGAGTTCGATCACGCATGGAGCCAGAGCAAGAACGCTACTACTTACAACAAGGATACCGCCATCGTTGCCGGTGACGA
This sequence comes from uncultured Oscillospiraceae bacterium, assembly GCA_964468195.1. Classification (GTDB taxonomy): domain Bacteria; phylum Bacillota; class Clostridia; order Oscillospirales; family Oscillospiraceae; genus Faecousia. Next base: position 20,399 of record CAYXUI010000033.1, read on the forward strand.
AGTGCACATCATGCTGAAGCCCGTGTCCAAGAAGAACGACAACGGCTCCAACAACTCCAGCTCCAACAATTCCGGTATCACCAACAAGGACAACACCAACCAGGTTTGGCTGCACGTTTACATCAACGGTAACGCCGGCACCATCGCCAAGAGCATCAACCTGACCAACACTTACCTGATGGATGATTACAGCACCAACACCACCGAGATCAAGAACTACCTGCTGACCAACTACTACAAGAGCAGCGACAGCAGCAAGAACGTGGAACTGGACGGCCTGTACCTGAACAAGGGTACCAGCGGCACCTTCCCCCAGAGCTACTACACCGATGGCAACAAGTTCAGCACTCTGAGCGACATCGATGATATGCTGAATGACGGCTACGTCCACATCAGCGTCATGCTGAAGAACGTTACCGCCAAGACCACCACTACCACCACTGCTGACTCTTCCAACCCCAAGACCGGTGATTCCATCTACACCGCCACGACTATCATGGGCATCTCCGCTGCTTCTCTGGCCGCTGTGATGTATGTCTACACCAAGAAGCGTCAGGCTATCTGAGATTCTATCAGATCGGGGACATAAGATCCTAATGAAAATACCCGGCAGCGCGAAAGCGTTGCCGGGATTTTCTGCTTTAAAAAGCCTTCCCCTTTGATGCGAATCAAGAGTTGGCGGTTTTTTGCAGCTCTTTGGAAAGGCACCTGCGTGTGCAACGCAAGGCCCAAGTGCGTGACGGGGGAATCCAAAGGGGCGTTGGGTTGTTTGGGGGGGGGCCCCAACCCCCCCCCCCCGGGGGGGCGTGGTTTTTTTGATTTATTTTTATCGCGCAAAAAAAAAAAAAAAACAG
>CAYXUI010000034.1:0-19197 GCA_964468195.1 uncultured Oscillospiraceae bacterium
GGGGGATTCTTTTATGTAAAATGTAGAATGCAGAATGCAAAATTATGGATAGATGCTTACTGTTTCTCGCCGAAAGCGTAAATCGCCACGATGGAGCTGACCAGCAGCAGGTAGGGGTAGAACAGATACTTCATGATCTGGAAGGCGGACAGGGCAATACCCATTTCGGCGCAGGTGGAGATGGCCACCAGCATCTGGGCACCGTAGGGGATGACGCCCTGGAAGATGCAGGAGAAGGTATCCAGCAGGCAGGCGGAACGCTGACGAGTAATGCCGTATTCTTCGCTCATTTCCTTGGCGATGGGGTTTGCCATGACGATGGCCACGGTGTTGTTGGCGGTGGCGATATCCATGGCACCAACCAGCAGACCAATGCCCAGCTGGCCGCCCTTTTTGCCCTTGAACAGGCTCTGGATGAAGGCCAGCAGTGCGTCAAAGCCGCCGTATACCCGGATCAGGCCGCACATGGCAGCCACCAGAATGGCAACGAAACTGGTCTCGAACATGCCGGAAGCACCGCTGCCCATGTTGGCCAGCAGATCCGTGGCGGCAGTCTGACCGGTGAGAAGCATAATGAGAGCACCGGAGACGATACCGATGAGCAGCACTACAAAGACATTGATGCCCAGAATGCCACCGGCCAGCACCAGAACATAGGGCAGGATCTGTAACAGGTTATAGCTCTGGGTAATGGGAGCGGTCTCGTGCCCCAGAGTCAGTGCCAGGATCAGAGCCAGAGTGGCAATGGCGGCGGGGAGGGCGATCCAGAAATTGCCCCGGAACTTGTCCTTCATTTCGCAGCCCTGGCCGTTGCAGGCGGCGATGGTGGTGTCGGAGATAAAGGAAAGATTGTCGCCGAACATGGCACCGCCCACAATGGTGCCCACGCACAGGGCAGCGTCAAAGTTGGAAACCTGGGCCACTTCCACTGCGATGGGGGTCAGCAGCGTGATGGTACCCACGGAGGTGCCCATGGCGGTGGAGACAAAGCAGGCCACCACAAACAGCACCGCTACGGCAAACTGGGGCGGGATGATATCCAGCATGAAGTAGGCAACGCTCTGGGCAGAGCTGCGGCCCACCACGCCCACGAAAGCACCGGCGGTGAGGAAGATCAGCAGCATGGTGATGATGTTCTTATCTCCAACGCCCTGACCCATGATCTCCAGCTTTTCATCGAAGCTGAGGCTGCGGTTTTGCAAACAGGCCACCAAAATGGCGATCAGGAAGGCAATCACGATGGGGATGTTGTAAAAGCCCATGGGGATCTTCATGCCGTATTCAAACAGCAAGCCCAGTCCCAGATAAATGACCAGGAACACGCCAATGGGCAACAATGCGATGGGATTTCCTTTTTTCATGGTTTTTTCCTCCAAACACATGCGTTTTTGACGCAGATACGTTCAATTTATCATATGGACAGAGAAAAGTCAAGGATTGCAAGAATGCAAAGTGCAAAGTGCAAAATTATATGCGCAGAAGGGTGACTATCATAACTATTTTCTCGCAAGCCGGGGTTCATGGCGGTGTATTTTTGTCCCAGCCACAAAATACAATTTTGCATTATGCACTTTGCATTCAGCATTTTTCCCTAAAGCGATCAACGAAACCCCGCCCGGGCGGCCAATGGCTGTCCAGGCGGGGTTTTTGTTCAAGTGTTATGCCAGAATGGGCTTCAATGCTGCGGCCAGGGTGTCCTTCTGAGCCTGAGCCTCTGCCAGATCCTTGCCCAGAGTGGTGAAGTAGGTCTTGATCTTGGGCTCGGTGCCGGAGGGACGGACGATGACGGTGGCGCCGCCTTCCAGACCGTAGACCAGCACGTTGGCACTGGGCAGGCCGGTCTCAGCGGTGTTGGTGTAGTCGGTGACCTTGGTGACCTTGTAGCCGCCGATCTCAGCGGGAGCATTGGCTCGCAGAGATGCCATGATACCGGCCATCTTGTCCATGCCGGACAGGCCGGGGAACTCGTAGGAATCCACCTTGTTCAGGTAGCGGCCATACTGGGCGTAGATGGCTTCCAGACGCTCCTTGATGGAGGAACCGATGGAACGGTAGTAAGCAGCCATTTCGCAGATCAGCATGGAACCGACGATGGCATCCTTATCCCGGACATAGGGACCGGCCAGGTATCCGTAGGACTCCTCGAAGCCCAGCAGGAACCGCTCCACTTCGCCGTCGGCTTCCAGACGGGCGATCTGATCGCCGATCCACTTGAATCCGGTGAGAACGTTGCGCATTTCCACACCATAGTGGGCGGACACGGCATCGGCCAGAGGAGTGGAAACCAGACTCTTGACAGCCACAGGATTCTTGGGCATAGTGCCCTTCTCGATGCGACCGGCGCAGATGTAGTCCAGTAGCAGCACGCCCACTTCGTTGCCGGAGACCAGCTCGTAGGAGCCGTCGGGACACTTCATGGCGATGCCCACACGGTCAGCATCGGGGTCGGTGGCCAGCATCAGGTCGGCACCGGTCTCGGTGGCCAGTTTCAGACCCAGTTCCAGAGCCTGGAAGATCTCGGGGTTGGGGTAGGGGCAGGTGGGGAAGTTGCCGTCGGGGTACTTCTGCTCGGGGACGATGGTGATGTCGTCAATGCCGATGTCTGCCAGCACCCGGGTGACGGGAACCAGACCGGAACCGTTCAGGGGGGAGTAAACCAGCTTCAGACCGGCGCTCTTGCACAGACCGGGACGAACCTGGCAGGCCTTGATGGCATCGTACAGTGCTTCCTTGCAGTCTTCGCCCACATACTCGATGAGACCTGTTTCCAGACCTTCTGCAAAGGAGATCAGGTTGGCGCCGGTGAGGATGTCGGTGGACTGGATCTCGGCGTAGACCACGGCGGCGGCATCGTCGGTCATCTGGCAGCCGTCGGGGCCGTAGGCCTTGTAGCCGTTGTACTTGGCGGGGTTGTGGGAAGCGGTGATCATAACACCGGCGTTGGCGCCGTAGTAACGGGTGGCGAAGGACAGGGCGGGCACGGGCATCAGGGCATCATAAATGCGGACTTTGATCCCGTTGGCAGCCAGAACCCGGGCGGTCTCTTTGGCGAACACATCGGAATTGATACGGCTGTCATAGGAGACGGCCACCAGCTGGTTGCCGCCCTGGGTTTTAACCCAGTTTGCCAGACCCTGGGTGGCCTGACGGACGACGTAGATATTCATCCGGTTGGAGCCTGCGCCCAGCACGCCACGGAGCCCGGCGGTGCCGAACTTCAGTGCCACGGCAAAACGCTCCTTGATCTCATTGTCCTGACCTTCGATGCTGCGGAGCTCTTCGGTCAGTGCGGGGTCTTCCAGCTCCTGGGCGAGCCAGCGCTTGTAATCATCCATGTACATAGGAATCACCTTGTCCTTCGTATTATTTTCGTGCCCATCACCGGATGGAAAACCGGGAATGGCATACTGCGCACTTTGCGCAACCCGTACAAATATAATATAAACTATTATCCGTCACTTGTCAATGTTGCGATATGCCTAAGCGTAAATTCTCCGGATTGGCAAAAAACACAAGGGGAAGGGGCGTTGAAAGCTGGAAGTGAGAAGTTGGAGATGTGAAACAAGTGTTGGCGTTGTGTGCTTTTTGAGAAGGTGCCGAAGCGTGCAGCGCAGCCCTTCAGTGCGTGACCTGTGGCTACCTGCTGATGACCATCTGCGTAGTAAGCGGGCGGCCAATGGCCGCCCCTATGGTCATAAGGTAAGATATTTTAACTTTTGATTGGTATTCAGAGTTTTGCAGCCTGTGGATGCCGGGTATGATTTCTGCTGCACTGTATTACCGGACTACCCGCCCAATGGCGCGGTTTTACCGACCGGGTGTGTACACGAAATTGTCAGCGGTCACTGGCTGCAGTTTGCAAAACGTGCGGAAAGTTGTGAATCCTGCTGAATTTGGAAAAACGGTTGCTTTTCCCCCTGGTTTCCGGTAGAATACAATAGAATAATGTAAGGAGTGGTTTGGCTTGAAGAAGAACCTGTTCACGGCGCAGGATATGACCCTGGGTGCTCCCTGGAAACGGATTTTGGAATTCTCCATCCCCATGCTGCTTGGCAATATCGCCCAGCAGCTGTACAACACCGCTGATACGGTGATCGTTGGTATTTATGTTGGTGACAATGCCCTGTCGGCTGTTGGCAGTGCGTCCCCGATCCTGAACCTGCTGCTGGCTCTGTTTGTGGGTATTTCCACCGGTGCCGGTATTCTGATCTCCCAGAACTATGGTGCCCGGGACCGGGAGGCACTGTCCCGGAACATTGGCAACTGCATCACCCTGACGGTGATCGCCTCTGCGGTCATTATGATTTTTGGCCCCATGATCACCCGGCCCATGCTGGAACTGCTGGATACCCCGAATTCCATCATTGACTGGTGCGAAGATTACCTGAACATCTACTTCTGGGGCATTCTGGGCTTCTTCATGTATAACATGCTGGCAGGCGTCCTGAGAGGACTGGGAGACAGTGTCTCCGCCCTGATGTTCCTGCTGGTGGCAGCGGCATTGAACGTGGTGCTGGATCTGGTGTTTGTGGCAAAATTCAATATGGGCGTTCCCGGTGTGGCACTGGCCACCGATCTGGCTCAGGGCATTTCTGCGGTGCTGTGCTTCATCAAGCTGCTGCGGATGAAGGATGTATTCACCCTGAGCAAGTCCTCCTTCCGGTTCCAGCCCAGCGTGGCGGGCAAGATCATCAAGATCGGTGTGCCCTCCGGCATTACCCAGGCCATTATGGCCTGCTCCATGATGGTGGTTCAGTCGCTGACCAACTCCATGGGAGAAATGGTCATTGCGGCCAACGTTATCATTATGCGGGTGGACGGCTTTGCCATGATGCCCAACTTCTCCTTCGGTCAGGCTATGACGGTGTACACCGGTCAGAACGTGGGCGCCGGAAAGTGGCACCGGGTCCACAAGGGCATCAATCAGGGCTGCTATATTGCCCAGGCCTTCTCTGTTGCCATTACCATTGTGCTGCTGTTCCTGAATAAGTACCTCTTCGGCATCTTCACCGAGACCCCGGAATTGATCGATCTGGCAGGCCGGATGATGCGGATCATGGCGGTGGGCTACATTGCCGTGTCCGTGACCCAGGTGCTGGGCGGCGTCATGCGGGGCGCCGGAGATACGGTGACCCCCATGTGGATCTCCATTTGTTCCACCGTGCTGCTGCGGGTACCGGTGGCCTACATCCTGGCCCACTTCACTGCCAGCGAAGCTTACCCCAACGGCCATCCCTATTCCCTGTCCGTTTCTGTGCTGGCATCCTGGACCATGGGTATGGTGATCTCCATTGTGGCCTATAAGCTCAGCAAAGTCCGCAAGACCATTCTGGCGGAGACCTGCAAGGAACTGGGTGTGGAAAAAGCACCCAAGCTGCACTGAGAAAAGCAAGCTGTCATTGCGAACCGGCGGACATACCGGTTCGCAATGCTTTTTACGAAATTGGTAGCATGCAACATTTTGCGGGGATGCATTGCAATTCCGGACAAAAATATGCTACAATGACCATACAGAAACAGAGAAGGAAAGTACGATATGAGCAGAAAAACACAATCTCAGGAAGAACGCCGGAGGATGATGGTCAAGGAACCCATTTCCCGGATCATTCCGAAAATGGCCATTCCCACCATCGTGGCCTATCTGATCAACTCCATTTACTCCATGGCGGATACCTACTTCGTCAGCTCCCTGGGCACTAATGCCACTGCCGCCGTCAGTGTCAATGCCTCCCTGGATCAACTCATCATGATGTGCGGCTCCATGCTGGCGGTGGGTGCCAACAGTTACATCGCCCGGCTTTTGGGCCAGGGAGACGAGAAGAAGGCCAGCCGGGTGCTGTCCACCGCCTTCTTTACGGCCTTCGGCATTGGGGCACTGCTGATGGTGTTTGGCAATATTTTCATGGTGCCCATGGTGCGGCTGCTGGGGGCAACGGCTACCTGTGAGCAGTATTCCATTGATTATGCCACTTATGTGCTCTACGCCGCCCCTTTTATGGCGGCCAATTTCGTCATGAACCAGTGCCTCCGGTCGGAGGGCAGTGCCGTACTTTCCATGGTAGGCATGGGCGCCGGCGGCGTGCTGAATGTGATCCTGGATCCCATTTTCATCATGCCCTGGGGGCTGAACATGGGGGTTGCCGGTGCCTCTCTGGCCACGGCCATTTCCAAACTGGTCAGTTTCCTGATTCTGGTCTTCCCCTATGTGACAAGGCGCAGCGTACTGCACCTGTCCATCCGGAATTTTAAGCCCACCCGGAATATCATGAAGGAGATCGTCGCCGTGGGTTCTTCGTCCATGTTCCGCAGCGGTCTGGCGGTGGTGTCCGCTATTTTGCTCAACGCCATTGCTGGTTCCATTTCCGATTCCGTGTTGGCAGCGGTGGGCGTGTGCAACAAGGTGATGATGTTCCCCTTCAGCATCATTCTGGGCTTCGGCACCGGATTCCAGCCGGTGACGGGCTTCAATTGGGGTGCCAAACGTTATGACCGGGTGGAGGAGAGCTATCGCTTCTGCTCCCGGGTGGCCCTCATCGGTTCTGTCGTCATGGGTCTGTTCGTGACGGTTTTTGCGGATACCTTCATGGTGCTCTTTGCCGGGACGGATCAGGAGATGCGTACCATTGGCGTGATCTGCATGATCTCCCAGTGCATCGCCCTGCCGGTCCATGGATGGGTGGCAGTGGTGAATATGCTCTGCGCCGGCCTCGGCAATGCAAAGGGTGCTTTGGCGCTGTCCACCGCCCGGCAGGGCAGCTGCTTTATTCCTGTGCTGTATCCTCTGGCCTGGATCTTCGGTGCCTACGGCATTGCCTGCGTCCAGGCGGTGGCGGATGTGCTGAGCCTGGTACTGGCAATTCCCATTATGGTGGGTATGCACAAAAAGATCAGAGCTGCCGCTGTTGCGGGCAACGCAGTGAGCGAAGGCTGAATTTCACACACAATGTAAAAAACATGTCATCCCGACCGAGCGGTGAGCGAGCGGAGGGATCTTCGCACCAACGGATTGCTTAGCAGTTGGTAAATGCGTAGATCCCTCCACGTACTTCGCTTGGTCGGGATGACACGTTTATGGTTTTTTTAGTATGTAGAAAGGGGCGGGAGCCCATCCCCTGCGGAAATAACGATCAACTATCCATTCTGGCAATCAGATCGTCCACCACTTTTTTCAGTACCCGGGAATTAAAATAGGCTGCGGCAGCGAAATACAGGGCAAACCACAGAAAGCCGAGCTTGCAGAATGCATACAGATTCACCAGCAGCAGGCCCCAGGGGAAGGCGTTGATGATGCAGACAAGCAGGGTTCTGGGCAGATACAAAACGCTCAGAAGCAGGGCGTTTTGCAGCAATGCCCCGGTTTTGTACTGAAACCGGCTCATCAGGGGGAAAACATAGGCTGCCACAAACAGGCCGATCACCACGATAACCATGGAAAGCACGAACAGACCATAACCAAATTGGCTGCCCATATCGGAGAAAATATTCATGTTCATCCAGGTGGCAATGCCATATACCACCAGAAGCAGCCAGACGGCTGTGCCCTGGCGGAAATTCTCCCGGAAAGCGTGAAAATAGGTGGTCATCAGCTTGCTTTCCCGCTCCGTATCCATCCGGAAAACCGTATCATACAGGGCGGCGGTGGCAGCGCCGATGGTAAACAGGGGGAGACAGGTCAGTAGATAGACCACATTCAGCAGGATCAGATCGCATAAGCGGATCAGAAATTGCAAAAAGCGGGAATCCGGGTCGAACAGAAAACGCATAGGTATCCTCCAGAACAGAAATTACCTACAGTATATACCAAGGTGCATGGAAATGCAATGCTTTTTGGGGGGAATACCACAGGGGAACCGTTGCTTCTTTGTGAAAAATGTCCGGAAGGGGCGGGGGAAAGGTTCCGGTTCCGGTCAAATCTCCGAAAAGCCGCCGAAGAAGGAAAAAACTGCAAAAGCAACGTTGACAAATGTCCGCCATGGGAGTATAATTCTGTATTATTACTCACGAAATGTGAATATTATTCATCTGGAGGTTGTATGTATGAATAATCATGAGAATATTAAGAAGATCGTTTTGGCTTACTCCGGCGGCCTGGATACGTCTATCATCATTCCCTGGCTGAAGGAAAACTATAACAATCCCGAGATCATCGCCGTGGCCGGTAACGTCGGTCAGGCGGATGAACTGGAAGGCCTGGAAGAGAAGGCCATCAAGACCGGCGCATCCAAGCTCATCGTGGCAAATCTGACCGATGAGATGGTGGATGATGTCATCATCCCCTCCCTGAAGATGGACGCCGTCTACGAGACTTACATGCTGGGCACCGCTTTTGCCCGGCCCGTCATCGGCAAGGCTCTGGCGCAGATCGCTCTGGAAGAGGGCGCTGACGCCATCGCCCACGGCTGCACCGGTAAGGGCAACGATCAGGTCCGGTTCGAGCTGGCCATCAGGCGGTTCGCTCCCGACATCAAGATCATTGCTCCCTGGAGAGAGTGGGATATCCAGTCCCGGGACGAGGAGATCGACTACGCCGAGGCGCACCATGTGCCCCTGAAGATCTCCCGGGAGACCAACTACTCCAAGGATAAGAACCTGTGGCACCTGAGCCACGAAGGCCTGGATCTGGAAGATCCCAGCAATGAGCCGGATCTGGACAAGCCCGGTTTCCTGGAAATGGGCATTTCTCCCTTCCAGGCTCCTGACGTGCCCACCTATGTGACATTGGACTTCGAAGCCGGTGCTCCCGTGGCTGTCAACGGCGAGAAGATGAAGGCTTCCGCCATCATCGAAAAGCTCAACGAGCTGGGCGGTGCCAACGGCATCGGCATCATCGACATCGTGGAAAACCGGCTGGTGGGCATGAAGGACCGTGGCGTATACGAGACCCCCGGCGGCACCATCCTGTACTTTGCCCACCGGCAGCTGGAAATGCTCACCGTGGACAAGGACACCCTGCACCTGAAGCAGAAGCTGGCTGTGGACTTCGCCGACCTGATCTACAACGGCAAGTGGTTCAGCCCTGCCCGGAAGGCTCTGTCAGCCTTTGCTGACGAGGCCAACAAGTATGTCACCGGCACCGTGAAACTGAAGCTCTACAAGGGCAACATCATCCCCGCCGGTATGACTTCTCCTTACAGCCTGTACTCTGAGAAGTTAGCTACCTTCGATGAGTCCGACTACGACCAGAAGGATGCCCAGGGCTTCATCAACCTATGGGGTCTGCCCACCAAGGTCCAGGCTCTGAGAGAGCAGGGAAGACTGTAATTTCGCATAAACCATCTGTAGGGCGGGGGCATCCCCCCCGCCGCTCTACGAAATATATAGCATTCGAGGATAAAAAGATTATGGCAAAAATGTGGGCCGGGCGGACTTCCGGCGTTGTTAGTTCCATTGCGGATGATTTTAATTCTTCCATCCGTTTTGACTGCAAAATGTATCAGCAGGATATCACCGGCTCCATGGCCCATGCTGCCATGCTGGGGGCGAAGAATATCATCTCCCAGCAGGAGGCAGATACCCTCATTGAAGGATTGCAGGGGATCCTGGACGATCTGAATTCCGGTGCGCTGGAGTTCGACATGAGCTGTGAAGATATCCATATGTTCGTCGAACAGGTGCTGACCCAGCGACTGGGAGATGTGGGAAAGAAGCTCCATACCGCCCGGAGCCGGAACGATCAGGTGGCGCTGGATCTGCGGATGTATCTGCGCAGTGAAACCGATGAGATCAGCCTGCTGACCAAGGCGCTGATCCATGCCATTTTGCATCAGGTGGAGGAAAACAAAACCGTCATCATGCCCGGCTACACCCATTTGCAGCGGGCGCAGCCCATCCTGTTTTCTCACCATCTGCTGGCCTATGCCATGATGCTCCTGCGGGATCTGGACCGGCTGGCGGACTGCCGGGAGCGGATGAATGTTTCTCCCATCGGTTCCTGCGCACTGGCAGGCACCACTTACGATACCGACCGCCGGTTTGAAGCCTGGAAACTGGGGTTTGCCGATGTGGCCCGGAACTCCATCGACGGTGTTTCCGACCGGGATTTCTGCGTGGAGCTCATGAGCTGCCTGTCCATTCTTATGATGCACCTGAGCCGGTTTGCCGAGGAGATCATCCTCTGGGCCAGCTGGGAGTTCAAGTTCATCGAGCTCAGCGATGCCTATACCACCGGATCTTCCATCATGCCCCAGAAGAAGAACCCGGACATGGCAGAGCTGGTTCGTGGCAAGACCGGCCGGGTCTACGGCGATTTGATGGCCCTGCTGACTACCTTGAAGGGTCTGCCTCTTGCCTACAACAAGGACATGCAGGAAGATAAGGAAGCGGTCTTCGATGCAGTGGATACCGTAAAGATGTGTCTGAAGGTCTTTGCCCCTATGGTGGAGACCATGGTAGCTAGACCGGACAACATGAAGAAGGCAGCTCAGGGCGGCTTCATCAATGCCACCGACCTGGCGGACTATCTGGTGAAGAAAGGCCTGCCCTTCCGCAGTGCCTATAAGATCTCCGGCCAGATCGTGGCCCAGTGTATCCGGGAAGGCTTCGTGCTGGAGACCCTGCCCCTGGAAACCTACAAGGAGCACAGTGAACTCTTTGAAGAAGACCTGTATCAGGAAATCGACCTTCTGACCTGTGTCCAGAAGCGGATCTCCGAAGGCGGTACGTCTCCGGCCTCTGTGGAGACCCAGATCGCCTATGTGAAGGAGTGTCTGCAATGACCACTGTATTCATCGATGGCAGTGCCGGTACCACCGGCCTGCGGATCCGGCAGCGGCTGGCCCAGCGGAAAGATCTGACGGTTTTGACCCTGCCGGAAGAACGGCGGAAAGATGCCGCTGCCCGGAAGGATATGCTGAATCAGGTGGATGTTGCCTTCCTGTGCCTGCCGGATGCGGCTGCGGTGGAGGCGGTGAGTCTCATCGAAAATGACCACACTGCCGTGATCGATACCTCCACGGCTCACAGAACCAACGATGGTTGGGTCTATGGATTTGCGGAACTGTCCCCTGTTCACCGTCAGGCCATCATGGGCAGCAAGCGCATTGCCAACCCCGGCTGTCACGCCAGCGGCTTTATTTCGACGGTATATCCGCTGGTAAGCCATGGGGTCATTCCTGAAGATTTTCCCCTGACGGCCTATTCCCTTACCGGCTATTCCGGTGGAGGCAAGAAGCTTATTGCAGAATACGAAGACGAGAACCGGGACATCCGCCACGAAAGCCACCGGATCTACGCCACCGGCTTGCAGCACAAGCACCTGCCGGAAATGCGGAAGATCTGCGGCTTGACCCAGGAACCGGTATTCAGCCCCATTTTGGGGGACTTCTACGCCGGAATGGCAACCTCCGTGCTGCTGCCGGGGTTCGATGCCAAGTTGGTCTGGCAGTGCCTGTCCGATCACTATGCCGGAGAAAGGATCGTCACTGTGGCGCCCTTTGGCGGGGATGAAAGCGTGGTTTATGCCAGTACGCTGGCGGGAAAGGACACCCTGCGCATTCAGGTCACCGGCCACGAAAATCAGACCATGGTCACCGCCGTGTTTGACAATCTGGGCAAGGGGGCTTCCGGTGCCGCCATTCAGAACATGAACATTCTGCTGGGACTGGAAGAGACTACCGGACTGAATCTGTAATCATAAGAACAGTAGGGCGGGCTGCCCTCAACCCGTTGCATGACCCTTTGGAAGGCTGTCATTTCGGCGGCTTGAGGGTAGCCCGCTTCTTGCATTTGCATGAGGAAAAGGAGAATCATATGAAGTTGATCGATGGCGGCGTTTGTGCCGCATTGGGATTTACCGCCAATGGCATCCATTGCGGTATTCGGAAAAATCACAGCAAGAAGGATCTGTCCCTGATTTTCAGCAATGTGCCCGCCTCTGCGGCGGCGGTGTATACCACCAATCTGGTGAAGGGTGCTCCTCTGGTGGTGACAAAGAAGCACCTGCAAAACGGTGTGGCCCAGGCAGTGATCTGCAACTCCGGTAATGCCAATACCTGTAACGCCAACGGCATTGATATTGCGGAAGGTATGTCGGATTTGGTTGCCAAAGAACTGGGGATCGATGCGGGAAATGTCATCGTAGCATCCACCGGTGTGATCGGTCAGCCTCTTTCCTTGGATCCCATCGCCGCAGGTCTGCCTCAGCTGGCGGCGGGGCTGTCTGTCGAAGGCGGTGCCGCGGCGGCAGAGGGTATTATGACCACTGACACGGTGAAAAAGGAAGTGGCGGTGGAATTTACCGTTGGCGGCAAGACCTGTCACCTGGGCGGCATTGCCAAGGGCAGTGGCATGATCCACCCCAACATGGCTACCATGCTGGTATTCCTCACCACCGACTGTGCCATTTCTCCCGAAATGCTCCAAAAGGCTCTCTCCGGGGATATTCAGAATACCTTTAATATGATCTCCATTGATGGGGATACCTCCACCAATGACATGGTCACCATCCTCGCCAACGGCATGGCGGGCAATGAAGAAATTCGTGCAGAAGGGGGAGGTTTCGCCGCCTTCATGGAAGCCCTGAATACCGTCACCATCGCTCTGTGCCGGAAGATCGCCGGAGATGGGGAAGGTGCCACCAAGCTGCTGGAATGCAAAGTCACCGGCGCTGCCGATTTGGCTACCGCCAAGACCGTTGCCAAGAGCGTCATCTGTTCCAGCCTGCTGAAAGCGGCCATGTTCGGTGCCGATGCCAACTGGGGCAGAGTCCTCTGCGCCATCGGCTACAGCGGTGCCAAGGTGGATGTGAACAAGGTGGATGTGGCCTTCCGCAGCAAGGCCGGCACCATTTCCGTCTGCGAAAACGGTGCCGGGGTGGACTTCTCCGAAGAAGAAGCCAAGAAGATCCTGCTGGAAACCGAAATCGAGATTCTGGTGGAGCTCCACTCCGGGGATGCAACTTCCACCGCCTGGGGCTGTGATCTGACCTACGACTATGTGAAGATCAACGGCGACTACCGGACGTAACAGGAGAAGTGTTATGCACAACGAATTTACCAATCAGGAGCGGGCGGAAGTTCTGGTTCAGGCACTGCCCAATATCAAAAAATACAGCGGCAAGACCGTAGTCATCAAATATGGCGGCAACGCCATGGTCAACGAGCAGTTAAAGCAGCAGGTCATGGAAGATATTTGCCTGCTGTGGCTCATCGGTGTCCGGGTGGTGCTGATCCACGGCGGCGGTCCGGAGATCAGCCAGACCATGAAGCAGTTCGGCAAGGAATCCGTCTTTGTCAACGGCCTGCGGGTGACGGACAAGGAAACCGTGGACATCGTCCAGATGGTGCTGGCGGGTAAGGTCAACAAGACCTTGGTGAACCTGCTGCAAATGAAGGGCGGTCACGCTGTAGGTCTGTCCGGCATTGACGGCGGCATTCTGGAAGCTACCATGAAGGATGAAAAGCTGGGATATGTGGGAAAAATCACCAAGGTTCGCCCTCAACCCATTGAAGATTTGCTGGAAAAGCATTACATCCCGGTGATTTCCACCATCGCCGGCGACCGGCAGGGCAATACCTATAATATCAACGGCGACACGGCGGCGGCTTACATCGCCGGTGCCCTGAACGCCGAATGCCTGATTATGATGACGGACATTGCAGGACTGCTGATGGACAAGGATGATCCGTCCACCCTGATCCCTGCGGTCACGGTTAGTGAAGCGAAGAAACTGTTTGAAACCGGCGTGATTTCCGGCGGCATGATCCCCAAGGTGGAGTGCTGCATGGAAGCTATCGACAAGGGCGTGCGGCATGTGGTCATGATGGATGGCCGGGTACCCCACTCCATTCTGATGGAACTGCTCACCGACGAAGGCGCCGGTACCATGGTTCGGAGGGATGATACATGAACGTAATGGAAATGGATAAGGGCTACGTTGCCCACACTTACAATCGTTTCCCGGTGGAGATCGTCTCCGGCAAGGGCAGCCGGGTGACGGATGCCGATGGAAAAGAATATGTGGACATGGGCAGTGGCATCGGCGTTACCGCCTTCGGTTTCGGAGATGAAGCCTGGATGGCCGCCGTCACGGCTCAGCTGGGAAAGGTGCAGCACACTTCCAATCTGTACTACACCGAGCCTTGCGCCAAACTGGCAAAGCTTCTGTGCGAAAAAACCGGCATGAAGAAGGTATTCTTCGCCAATTCCGGTGCAGAAGCCAACGAATGCGCCATTAAGGTGGCCCGGAAGTATTCCGCCGAAAAGAAGGGCAGCGACTGCTGCACCATCGTGACCCTAGTGAACAGCTTCCATGGCCGCACCCTGACCACTCTGGCGGCTACCGGCCAGGATCACTTCCATAAGGATTTCCAGCCCCTGACTCCCGGATTTGTCCATGTACCTGCCAATGATATCGCTGCACTGGAAGAAGCTTTGGTTCAGTACAAAGTGGCTGGTGTGATGATGGAAGTGATTCAGGGCGAAGGCGGCGTCAATGCCCTCAGCGGGGAATATCTCATGGCGGCGGACAAGCTGTGCCATGAGCAGGATATTCCCTTCATCATCGATGAAGTGCAGACCGGCAATGGCCGTACCGGTAAGCTCTACGGCTATATGAATTTCAAAATCAGCCCGGATATCGTCTCCACGGCCAAGGGCCTTGGTGGCGGCCTGCCCATCGGAGCCTGCATGATGAATGAAAAGATGGAGGATGTGTTGTCCTTCGGTGACCACGGTTCCACTTACGGCGGCAATCCTGTGTGCTGTGCCGGCGCCATCAGCGTACTGGAGCGGCTGGATGACAATTTCCTGGGCAGCGTCAAGCGCAGAAGCGGCTATGTCATGTCCAGCCTGTATGGTGCCGAAGGCATCGAAAGTGTCTCCGGAATGGGCCTGATGATCGGTGTGAAGACCAAGGCTCCGGCAAGTGCTGTGGTGAAAGAATGTATCAATCGTGGCGTGCTGTGCCTGACGGCGAAGGACAAAGTCCGGCTGCTGCCGGCACTGAATATTCCCATGGAAGACCTGTCCTTCGCAATCGAAACGCTGAAGCAGGTGGCAAAAGAATTGGGGGAGGAAACGGTATGAATCTGAAAGGGAAAAGCTTCCTGAAACTGCTGGACTTGACCAGCGAAGAAATCAGCGGTCTGCTGGATCTGGCGGCAGACCTGAAAGCCAAAAAGAAAGCGGGGATCCCTCACAAGCTCTGCGAGGGGAAGAATATCGTCCTGCTGTTTGAAAAGGACTCCACCCGCACCCGCTGCTCTTTCGAGGTGGCGGGCCATGATCTGGGCATGGGGGTGACCTATCTGGGTCCCACCGGTTCTCAGGTGAACAAAAAGGAATCCATTGCCGACACCGCCCGGGTATTGGGCCGGATGTATGACGGTATTGAATACCGGGGCTACGGCCAGCAGATCGTGGAAGATCTGGCAAAGTATTCCGGTGTCCCCGTCTGGAACGGCCTGACCAACGAATTCCACCCCACCCAGATCCTGGCGGATTTTCTCACCATCCGGGAACACTTTGGGGAACTGAAGGGGAAGAAGCTGGTGTACATGGGAGACGCCCGGTACAACATGGGCAATTCTCTTATGGTAGGCTGCGCCAAGATGGGTATGCACTTCGTAGCATGCGCCCCGGAGAAGTATTTCCCGGATCCCAAGCTCATTGCCCAGTGTCAGACTGTGGCAGACGAGACTGGTGCCACCCTGGAATTCATCACCGATCCCATGGAAGCAACCAAGGGTGCCCATGTGATCTACACCGATGTATGGGTGTCCATGGGGGAACCGGAAAGCGTCTGGCAGGAGCGTATCGATGACCTGAGCCCCTACCGGGTGACCATGGCCCTGATGGACAATGCAGGTCAGCAGTGCCGGTTCATGCACTGCCTGCCTGCTTTCCACGATCTGCACACCACCGTGGGCAAGCAGATTTATGAGACCTTCGGCATCGACTGCATGGAAGTCACCGACGAGGTCTTTGAAAGTGACTGCTCCATCGTCTTTGACGAAGCGGAAAACCGGATGCACACGATTAAAGCTGTCATGGCGGCAACGCTGTAAGAGTTGATAGTGGATAGTTATTTCCCCAATATGGTGTCATTCTCTGCCGGTGCTGTGGCACGGGCGGGGAATGACGCCTTTTTCTGACAAAACACAAATTCTTTACAGAAATTTCAGCTATGCTTCAGGGAAAAGGCGTATGATATAGGAAACTGGTATATCCGGAGGAATATGTATGAAAATTCTGGTGATCGAAGATGAAAAACTGCTGGCGGATTCCCTGAAGACGCTGTTGCAGGGAAAAGGCTTTGACGTGGAAGTGGCCTATGATGGAGAGACCGGCGCAGAATATGCGGAGCTGGGAATTTACGACCTGCTGATCCTGGATGTAATGATGCCGGGGCTGGATGGCTATCAGGTGGCCCGGCGGGTTCGGGCCAAGCGGTGCACCGCATCCATTCTGATGCTGACAGCCAAATCTAATCTGGAAGACCGGATCCTGGGCCTGAATTCCGGAGCAGACTATTATCTGACCAAGCCGTTTGACAGCCGGGAACTGCTTGCTTGCATCAATGCCCTTCTGCGCCGTCAGGGCAAGCAGGTGGATGAGCTCGTATTCGGCAACACAGCACTGGATCTGGATACCTGCACCCTGGTCTGCGGAGGCAAGACTGTCCGGCTTTCTGCCCGGGAATTTGACGTGATGCGTTTTTTGCTCCAGGCCCAGGACCGGATCTTGTCCAAGGAAATGATCCTGGCCCGGGTATGGGGGTATGATTCCAACGCGGTGGAAAACCATGTGGAAGTCTATGTAGGATTCCTGCGGAAAAAACTGAAGGCCATCGGCTCCAATGTCCGCATTGAAGCCATTCGCCGTCTGGGCTATCATCTGGAGGTGGCGGAGACTTGATCAAAAAGCTGCGCATCAAATTCGTCTGCATCAATATGGCCATCGTCACGGCTATGTTGGGGATCATTTTCACATTGCTGATCTTTTTTATGGGCATCGGCACGGAAATACAGGGACAGCAGGCCATCCGGGAGATCGTGGATTCGGCCCTGCCCCCGGAACGATGGATGGAACAGTTACAAACCGTTCGCCGCCCCCATTTTTTGGTGCGGATCAACCAGGATGGGGACGTGCTGACCATCGAAGGCGGTTCCTTTGAAAAGCTGGGCCGGGAAACGCTGCTGGAATATACCCGGGCGGCCCTGGAACAGAATCAGGAGTCAGGGACTCTGAAAGAATATGAACTGCGGTTTCAAATCATGGCGGCGCCCTTTGGAAAAATGCTGGTATTTGCGGATATTTCCGGGGAAATGGCGTCCATGCGAAATTTGCTGAAGATCTGTTATGGGATCGCCGCCGTGAGTTTTATCGTTTTTCTGGGAATCAGCATTTTGCTGGCGGGCTGGGCCATCAAGCCGGTGGAGCAGGCCTGGAATCGCCAGCGGCAGTTTGTGGCCGATGCCTCCCATGAGCTGAAAACGCCCCTGACGGTCATCATGACCAATGCAGAACTGCTGGACTCCGGGGAGTATACCCAACAGGAAAAACGTCAGTTCGTTTCCAGCATCCTCACTATGTCCCACCAGATGCGGGGACTGGTGGAAAGCCTGCTGGAGCTGGCCCGGGTGGACAATGGCAGTGTCCGCAAATCTTTTGCGCAGGTGAATTTCAGCGAAGTGGTGTCTGATGCCCTGCTGCCCTTTGAACCGGTGTACTTTGAGCGGGCGCTGACCCTGGAAAGTCTGGTAGGGGAGGGGCTCTGTGTCCGGGGGAGCCAGAGCCATCTGCGGCAGGTGGTGGAGATTTTGCTTGATAATGCGGCCAAATATTCCAGACCTGGGGGAAATGTTACAGTGATGCTTACCCAGCACGGCGGCAATTGCCTGCTACAGGTTGCCAATCCCGGAGAAGCCATTGAAGGGGAGCAGCGCAAGCAGATCTTTGAACGGTTCTACCGGGCAGACAAGGCCCGGGCTATGAATCACAGCTATGGGTTGGGTCTTCCCATTGCCATGAGCATTTTGCAGGAACATGGGGGGAAGATCTGGGTGGACAGCGCGGAAGGGGTCAATACCTTCTGCGTACAGCTGCCGGTGATTTAAATGGACTGGAAGAGATGATCCCTTCTATATAAACATAATAAAAGTTGAAAGTTCTGGATGTCATTCCGAGCGCAGCGAAGCGGAGTCGAGGAATCTGCGCACCGAATACCTTTTGTGCAGTTGGTAAGTGCGTAGATCCTTCGACTCGCTTTGCTTGCTCAGGATGACAGGCTGGGTACAAAGGTGGAACACCGGAGAAATCCTGCCTAAATGTGCGAAACAGCTACGAAACCGTTTGAAATCCACGATAAATGCGGCAGCAAAAAGATTCTCCACTTTACACGAAAAATATTTGAAAGTTTTGTGATTTTTTCTGAAAATATCCTTGACAATTTGGTAAAAGAGTGTTATATTATCTTAGCACGTGTAAGGAATCACTATGCGTGCACTGCGATGATGCAGGAGATTGCGTCGAAAGACGGTAACTTCTGCGGAGTATGTCCGGTCATCGGGCGGCTGAACTGCTTTGTAGCGTCTGCGTATATCGCTGCGCTTACGGAGAATGGGTCGGCCTTGGTCGGCCATTTTTCATGGCTCGGAATGATACGCACGGCGACGCGGACAAACAGTTCGACCGTACCCAGCCACTACGCAAACTGAGTACGTAATTCAAGGAGGAAAACTAACCATGGCAAACCAGATGATCCGCATTCGACTGAAGGCTTACGATCACCAGCTGATCGACTCCAGCGCTGCAAAGATCGTGGAGACCGCTAAGCGCAACGGCGCTCAGGTTTCCGGCCCCATCCCGCTGCCCACCAAGAAGGAAGTTGTTACCATCCTTCGCTCTCCCCATGTCAATAAGGACAGCCGTGAGCAGTTCGAGCGCAGAACCCACAAGAGACTGATCGATATCCTCAACCCCAACCAGAAGACCGTGGAAGCCCTGATGGCTCTGGATCTCCCCGCTGGTGTTGAGATTGAGATAAAGCTGTAATTTTTACGTAACAACGAGAATTTACAGCAGCCCGCACTGTCTGGCATCGGGCGGACGGGTCATGTCGGTAGCTGTTCCCAATGCAGCAATCGACCAATAACCTATTTTAAAAGGAGAAACCCAAGATGAAAAAAGCAATCATCGGCAAGAAAGTGGGCATGACCCAGATCTTCGATGAGAGCGGCAAGGTCATCCCTGTTACCG
>CAYXUI010000035.1:0-19048 GCA_964468195.1 uncultured Oscillospiraceae bacterium
CATGAAGCGGCCTTCCAGCTTGGGATTCTTCTCCATGTTGGCGATCTCAGCACAGTTCGCTGCGAAGTCGAGAAGCAGCTTTTCACCCAGATTGGTGTGCGCCATTTCACGGCCACGGAACCGGACAGTGACTTTGACCCGGTTGCCGTCTGCCAGGAACTTCTGGGCAGATTTGACCTTGGTGTTCAAGTCGTTGGTGTCGATGCTGGGGCTCATGCGGATCTCCTTGATTTCCACGACCCGCTGATTCTTCTTGGCATCCTTCTCCCGCTTCTTCTGGTCGTAGCAGAATTTGGAATAATCCATGATCTTGCAGACAGGGGGGACGGCGTTGGGAGAGATCTTCACCAGATCCATGCCCTGCTCCTCCGCCATGGCGTTGGCCTGGGCAGAAGACACGATACCCAGCTGGGCACCGTCAGCACCGATCAGACGAATTTCTTTGTCCCGGATCTCCTCATTGAGCTGATGATCTAACTTTGCGATGGTAAGCACCTCCAAATAAACAACAAAAAGCGGATGCCAAAGCATCCGCATACCCACATTTTACCCACAAGGGGAAATGGAATATTGACCGTTTTGCTTTCTACTTACGGTGAGGCGGATGTTCAGCCTTCTTTATTACCCGGGTATTCTAACACACCCTGTGCTGCTTGTCAAGGGCTATTTTTGAATTTTCAGAACAATTTCGTAGGGCGGGGGCATGCCCCCGCCCTACGATGGAATTTTTACTCCAAACAGAATAACCCATGTTGCAAATGGGTAGGATGATAGCAGTTACCCCACCATCGTTCCCGGGGCGCCGGTGAAGGCGGAAAGGACTTCCAGAGTCACGTTATGCTTCTGGGCCAACGCCACCGAACGGTCGTGGAGCACCTGGGCACCGTTTTCAATGAGGGCCATCATCTGCCCGTAGGATATCCGGTCATACCGCCGGGCATCGGAAAAGATCCGGGGGTCCCGGTCGTAGATGCCATCCACATCGGTGAAGATCTGGCATTTGCCGGTTTTCAGAGCCACGGCCAGTGCCACGGCGGTGGTGTCGGAACCGCCCCTGCCAAGGGTGGTGATGTCCCCCTCCGGGTCGATGCCCTGAAATCCCGCCACCACCACGATTTTTCCGGCTTCCAGCTCTTTTTCAATCCGGCCGGGGTCTGTGTGAACAATGGCGGCGCTGCCGTGGCTGCCATCGGTATGGAGCCCCGCCTGCCAGCCCGTCAGACTGACGGAAGGCCAGCCCAGTGCCCCGATGGCCATGGCCATGAGGGAAGCGGACATCTGTTCCCCGGCGGCAAGGTAGGCGTCCATTTCCCGGGCGGCCCGGCGTTTGTTCACTTCGGTGGCTTTTTGAATCATGTCATCGGTGAGGCTTCCCTGAGCGGAAACCACCAGTATGACCTGATGGCCAAGCCTTGCCAGCTCCACCGACCGGTGGGCGGCGGCTTTCAGCCGCTGGGCATCTTCCAGGGAAGTCCCGCCGTATTTCTGTACGATACGCATACGCATCCCTCCTGTGATCATGCTATGTCTGTCGGGGGCGAAAGGTGCCGAAAAAAGAAGCGGACCATCCGAAGATGATCCGCAAATGCTTTTGGAATTAACCTGCCAGAATTTCCGCCTTCACCACACCGGGGAAGTCGTTGAGCAGCCGCAGCAGCTCTTCCAGAGGAACCGTCAAGTCCATGGTCTCGGCAGAGACGGTGACTACAGCGGTGCCGTTGGTGGGGACGATGGAGTTAATGGTGATGATATTGGCGTTGGTGTCGGCAAATACGTCCAGCAGTTCACTGAGCAGGCCCACCTGATCGTGGAGCAACATCTGGATGGTGATGATCCGGCCGGTCATCATGTTCTGGAAGGGCAGCACCGCATCCCGGTATTTATAGAATGCGCTGCGGCTGATATCCGTCATTTTGGTAGCTTCGTTGACTGTGGATGCTTCGCCGGTGGACAGCAGACGCTTGGCTTCTGCCACCTTCAGGAACACTTCCGGCAGGGCAGACGCTTCCACAATATAGTACTTGGGCTTTTGGGTCATGGTTGGCCTCCAATTCTATTCTTTCGTATCTATCCTGTATACAATACAGCAACATTTGTGTTCGATAGAAGTATTGTAGCATATATTTTAGAAAAAGCAACCCCCATATTCGGATAACATAAGGAGGCGCTTTCCTTTGCGCGGCGGAAATCGTAAATTTTGTTCTCTTTTGCTGGTTTTTTCTCTGGTCTGGCTGTGGTTTTCCTTGTTGATGCCCTTGTTTTCTCCATTTTTTCTGGGATTGGGGCTGGCACTGGCGGCGGAGCCAATGGTGCGTTTTCTGCATAATCGGCTCCATGTTCCCCGGAGCATCAGCGCCGGCATTGCCGTGAGCATGGCCTTCTGCCTGCTGGCTCTGGCGGTGCTGATGCTGTGTGCCGTTGCCCTGGGGCAAATGGGTCGGTTTGGTCGTATTTTGCCGGAATTGGAAGCTGCCGTCATCTCCGGTATCACCCTGACCCGGGATTATGTTCTGGAATTGTCTGCCCGGGCCCCTGCCGGGATCCGGCCGCTGGTGCAGGAAAATGTGGTCTCCCTGTTTTCCGATGGCAGTGCCCTGATCGAGAAATCCCTGGGATATCTTCTGGGGGTGGCCGGGAACATCCTCAGCGGCATTCCGGACAGTGCCCTGAGCCTTGGCACGGCGGTGCTCTCCGGTTATATGTTTTCTGCCAAGCTCCCCAAAATCCGGCAATGGCTTTCCTCCCGGATCCCCAAGCCCCGGCGGGAGCAGCTATCGTCTCTTTTGACCCGGCTGCGGCATACTCTGGGAGCCTGGCTGAAAGCCCAATGCCAGCTTATGGGGGTGACCTTCGCCATTGTGGTGCTGGGGCTGACATTGTTGCGGGTGACTTACGCACCGGTGTGGGCGTTGGGCATTTGTCTGGTGGATGCCCTGCCGGTGCTGGGCACCGGGACGGTTTTGCTTCCCTGGAGCCTGATCCGGCTGTTGCAGGGAGACGGTGCCCGGGCGTTGGGCCTTCTGGGGATCTACATCACCGTGGCGCTGGTTCGTTCGGTGCTGGAGCCCAAACTGTTGGGTCGGCATCTGGGGCTGGATCCGCTTATGACGCTCATTGCCATGTACGCCGGGTTCCAGCTCTGGGGCATCGGCGGTATGATCGTTTCCCCACTGCTGGTGGTGACGGCCATGCAGCTGGTATCCGCCCCGGCATAACCGGAACATTTTTCACACTTCCTATTGTGCATCCATTGATTTTTTGTTATAATATAGAGAAAACGTTATTTATGGATGTGTGTGAACGTGAAATATGGTATTTGGAATGTAAGCGAGCCGGATCCGGGTGCGGTCAATACCCTGGTATCCGGCGGATATGCCCCGCTGGCTGCCATGGTTCTGGCCTCCCGGGGCATTCAGAACAAGGCACAGGCGAAGAATTACTTAGACTGCGACACCCCACTGCCGGACCCTTTCCTGATGACGGATATGGATCTGGCTGCCGGCCGGGTGGGGCTGGCCATGGCCCAGGGGGAGAAAATCGCCGTATTCGGCGACTATGATGTAGACGGCATCACCTCCACCTGCCTGCTGACGGATTTTCTGCGCAGCTGTGGTGCTGATGTGGTGAGCTATATCCCTGGCCGGCTGGAGGAGGGCTACGGCCTGAATCCTCTGGCCATCCACCAGCTCCATGGTCAGGGAGTGACCCTCATCATCACCGTGGACTGCGGCATTACCGCCGTGGCGGAAGCCCAGCTGTGCAAGGAACTGGGCATCGATCTGGTGATCACCGACCACCACGAATGCAAGGATGTTTTGCCGGAAGCTGTGGCGGTAGTGGATCCCCACCGGCCTGACGGCGGGTATCCCCATAAAAATCTGTCCGGCGTAGGCGTGGCTTTCAAACTGGCCGCCGCCCTCTGCGGTGACCAGCAGATGGTTTTGGACAGCTATGCGGACATGGTCTGCCTTGGCACCGTGGCGGATGTGATGCCCCTGCAGGGGGAGAACCGTGTCTTTGTTGCCCGGGGTCTGGAAGCTCTGCGGCATACCCGCCGCCCGGGCATTGCGGCATTGATGGCGGAATGCGGTTGTGATAGCAAGTCTGTCAGCGCTTCCTCTATCGGCTTTATGTTGGCCCCCCGGATCAACGCCGCCGGACGCATGGGCCAGATCGATCTGGCTGTGGAATTGTTTTTGACCCAGGATCCGGTTCGGGCGGCGGAAGTTGCCCGGGCACTGTGCGACTTAAACCGTCAGCGGCAAAGTGTGGAATCGGAAATTTATGCCCAGGCCGTGGCCATGCTGCCGGACGGACGGCCTCCGGAGGCCATTGTGCTGGCCGACGAAAGCTGGCATCAGGGCGTGGTGGGCATCGTTGCCAGCCGGATTGCGGAGGAATTCGCCTGCCCCACTTTTCTGATCTGTCTGGACGGCGAACATGGCAAAGCCAGTTCCCGGAGTCACGGCGGTTTCAATCTGTTTGCCTCTCTCACCGCCCTGTCGCCGCTGCTGGAAAGCTACGGCGGCCACGAACTGGCGGCAGGCTTTACCATCAGCCGGGACAAGATCCCGGAATTCCGCCGTCAGATCTGCGCTCTGGCTGCGGGGTACTATCAAGATGACACGCCCCGGACGGCTATGGATATCGACTGTGCCATCGCTCCGGAGTTGCTGACCATCCCCAATATCGAATCTCTGGATGTGCTGGAGCCCTGTGGCAACGGCTGCCCCAAGCCGGTGCTGATGATGCCCGGCCTGACCATCGAGCGGATGACACTGGTAGGCGGTGGCCGCCATCTGCGGCTGCGGCTGCGCTCCCGCCGGGGCAGCATCAACGCCATTTACTTCTCCGTTAGCTCCGAATCCCTGTCCATCCAACCGGGAGATCTGGTGGATGTGGCCTTTACCCCCCAGATCAACGAATACCGGGGGGAGCGGAGCGTGCAGATGAACATTCTGGACATCCGTCCCAGCTGTACCGCCGAATGCTCAGCGGATACGGCGGACTACGCCGCCCTGTACCGGGGAGATCTGACCTCTGCCATTGCCGCCGCACTGCTGCCGGAGCGGACCATGCTGGCCATGGTCTGGCGGTATCTGGCCACCACCCCGGGACAGATCCAGGAATCTCCTCTGTGCCTGTGCCGGAAGATCGTCCGCTGGACGGGCAAGCCCCTGAGTCTTGGGCAGATGATGACCTGCCTGGATATTTTCCGGGATGTGGGGCTCATGGAGATCACCCGGCAGCACAAATACATGACCATCCGGCTGACCCCCGGAGAAAGCAAGGCAGACCTGAACACCAGCCAGACCATGCAGCGTCTGCGCAAAGCGAAAGAGAGCTGAAAATACGTGGAAACCTTTGAAGAACATTATGCGGCCATGCGGGACGCCATCGAAAAGCACATGCCCAATGCGGACATGGCGCTCATCGATAAGGCTGTGGAATATGCCAACGCCAAGCACAAATACCAGAAGCGGAAGGACGGTTCTCCCTACATCATCCATCCGTTGGCAGTGGCTCAGGTGGTGGCGGAGATCGGACTGGATGTGGATGCCATTCTGGGTGCTCTGCTCCATGACTGCATTGAAGATACCGACGCTTCCCACGAAGATATCGAGAAGATCTTCGGTACCACCGTGGCCGAACTGGTGGAGGGTGTTACCAAACTGACCCGGGCGGACTTCTCCACCTCGGAGCAGGCGCAAATGGAAAACCTACGGAAAATGTTCATGGCCATGTCCAAGGACATTCGGGTGGTGCTGATCAAAATCGCCGACCGGCTCCACAATATGCGCACCATGCAGTATCAGACCCCGGAAAAGCAGATCAAAAAGTGCCGGGAGACCATGGACGTTTACGCCCCCCTGGCCCACCGCCTTGGTATGCAGCGGATCAAATGGGAACTGGAAGACCTTTCGTTGCGGTATCTGGCTCCTGCTGACTATGAGCAGATCACCAACTACCTCTCTGCCCACAAAGAGCAGGACGAGCAGTTCATGCGCACCATTCAGGACAAGATCACCCAGCGGCTGACCGCCATGGGCATCTGCAGCACCACCTATGGCCGGATCAAGCACGTTTACTCCATCTACCGGAAGATGCAGAATCAGGGCAAGACCATTGACGAGCTCTATGATATCTACGCCTTCCGTTGCGTGGTGGATACCATTCCCGACTGTTATAACGTCCTGGGTCATGTCCATGACCTGTTCAATCTGGTGCCGGGCCGGTTCAAGGACTATATCTCCACCCCCAAGCCCAACATGTACCAGTCTCTGCACACCACCGTCATCGGATCTCAGGGTATTCCCTTCGAGGTGCAGATCCGCACCTGGGAGATGCACGAGACTGCGGAATACGGTATCGCCGCCCACTGGAAATACAAGCAGGGCACCGGTGCCGGCTCGGAGAAGGACTTCGAGTGGGTGCGCCGTCTGCTGGAGACCCAGCAGGATTCCGATGCGGAAGAATTTGTCCAGTCCATGAAGATCGACATGTTCGATGACGAAGTCTTTGTCTACACCCCCAAGGGCCGCATCGTCTCCCTGCCCAACGGCTCCACCCCCATCGACTTTGCCTATGCCATCCATTCCGGCGTGGGCAACGCCATGATCGGTGCCAAGGTCAACAACCGCATTGCCAATATCGATGCCAAGCTGAAAAACGGCGACATCGTGGAGGTTCTCACCTCCAAGTCTGCCAAGGGTCCCAGCCGGGACTGGCTGAGCATCTGCAAATCCAATCAGGCCAGAACCAAGATCAAGCAGTGGTTCAAGAAGGAAAAGCGGGAAGAAAATGTCATCCATGGACGGGCCTCCTTTGAAGCGGAAATGAAGCGTAGCGGCCTGCCCCTGACGGCCCTTTCCGACCCGGAGCTGGAAAGTCATCTGCTGAAGAAGCTGTCCTTCACCAGCTGGGACGATATGTACGCTGCCATTGGCTATGGCGGCCTCACCGCCACCAAGGCCGTTGGCCGGATCCGGGAGGATATCACCAAGGCCATCAAGGCCCAGAATGCGGAAAAGGAGATCTTTTCTCCCATCCGTGTCCGGCCTGATGCCGAGGGTGTGGCCCGGAATCGCCATGCCGTTAACGGTGTTATTGTGGAGGATATCGAATCCTGCATGATCAAATTCGCCAAGTGCTGTACCCCCGTTCCCGGAGATGCCATTGTGGGCTTTATTACCAAGGGTTTCGGCGTCAGCGTCCACCGGGCGGACTGCCCCAATACCGCCAACCGGGATGATCCCCGGCAGGCTGCCCGTTGGGTCCGGGTCCGCTGGGCCACTCAGGACGAGCAGCCCTTCGAGACCACTCTGGAACTGGACTGCATCACAAGAGACGGTCTGCTGCTGGACGTTGCCACCGTCATGACCTCCGCCCGGGTCCGGGTGAAGGAACTGGTGGGCAAGGATCTGCCCGGCGGCCGCAGTATGTTCACCGTCCGTTTTGAAGTCAAAAACGTGGCAGAACTGGAATATATCCGCAAAAAGCTCCTGGCCATCCGGGATGTTACCGGTTCCAGAAGAGGACAAAATTGAGAGTTGACAATGCGAATCAAGAATTAACGCCTTCGTAGGGCGGGGGCATGCCCCCGCCCCACGGATTTTCTCAAAGAGGAAGCGGTTTGTAGCCCCTTCCACGAATGAAAGGAATGTTTCTATGCGTGCAATACTCACCCGTGTAAAATCCGCTTCCGTGACCATTGACGGCACGGTGGTTGGCAAGATCGGTCAGGGTTTTCTCATCCTGCTGGGGGTCGGCCCCAACGATACGGAGAAGGAATGCCGGTATCTGGCGGAAAAGGCTCTGGGCCTGCGGGTATTTGAAGACGAAAACGGCAAGATGAATTTAGGGCTGGAAGCCATCGGCGGGGAAGTGCTGGTGGTCAGCCAGTTCACCCTTTACGGCAACTGCCGCAAGGGCCGCCGCCCCAGCTTTACGGACGCTGCCGATCCGGCACTGGGAGAAAAGCTTTATGAGCAGTTCCTGGCGGACTGTGCAGACCTTGGGTATCCGCCCCAGCATGGCCGGTTCGGTGCGGATATGAAGGTGGAATCCATCAACGATGGCCCTGTGACTCTGATCCTGGACACGGATCAGCTCATGGACAGCCCCAGACGGTAAAGGAGATACCCTATGCTGCAAACCTATGCCATGGCTCTGGGCGATTACCAGACCAACTGTTACATCGTCTGCGAAAAGGAAAGTAAGACCTGTTGCGTCATCGACCCCGGCTACGATGCCGATGCCATCTTGGACAAGCTGGAATCCCTGAACCTGACCCTGGAAGCCATTTTGCTGACCCACGGCCATTTTGACCATGTGGGGGCGGTGAAGGAACTGGCGGCGGAGACGGGATGCAAAGTCTATCTCCATCCGGCAGACCTGACCATGCCTCCCATGATGACCGCAGGAAAGCTCTATTATACGGATACTTACGATGAAGGAGATGTGCTGCATCTGGCAAATCTTACCTTTACCGTCCTTCACACTCCGGGGCATACCCCCGGCTCCGTGTGCCTGCAATGTGAAACCTCCCTGTTTTCCGGAGATACCCTGTTCGCCGGAAGCTGCGGCAGAACCGATTTCCCCGGCGGGGATTGGGATGCCATCACCGCTTCGTTAAAGCGGCTGTCTACGTTGGAAGGGAACCTGTGGATCCTTCCCGGCCATGGCGGCACCTCTGCACTGCGGGACGAAAAGAAATACAATCCCTATCTCCGGGGCTAACACCGGAAGAATGAGGTTTTTATGAAACTGACACTGATCGGTCACGATGACCGTTATGCGGTGGAGCAGCTGCAACTGTCCCTGTTCCCGGAGGGAACGGAAGGGGAGGCCGTCTCCACCCTCCACCGGGGCCACACCTGGCTCACCGCCACAACAAAGATCACGGCCAATGGCCAAACTGTTACTGCCACCCGGCGGATCAAAGCCTGCGACGAGACTGTGCGGCTGCGCCGCCGGGCGCTACAGCAGAGCTATTATCTGGCGGCCATTCAGATTCTGCCCTGCACTCCCGCCTGGGGTGCCTTGGCGGGAGTGCGCCCCACCAAGATCACCACAAAGCACATGCTGGAAGGGGGCACCCCCAAGTCTGCTGACAAGCTGATGAAGGATGTGTACTACGTTACGAAGGATCGGCGGCAGCTGGCGGTGGCTTGCTCTGCTTCCACCGTGGCAGCGGCAAAACTGCTGGAGCCGGAGGACCTTTCTTTGTACATTGGCATTCCCTTCTGCCCCACAAGATGTACCTATTGCAGCTTTGTCAGCCGCACCATTGGCAAGAAAACGGAACTGCTGGATCCTTACCTGAAAGCCCTGATCCGGGAAATGGAAGTCACCGGAAAGCTCCTTGCCGATTCCGGAAGAAAGATCCGGACATTGTACATCGGCGGCGGCACTCCCACTACGCTCTCCACACCCCAGATGGTAGAGCTGCTGGAAGCGGTGAAGGGGAGCTTTGATTTGTCCCGGTGCATGGAATTTACTGTGGAAGGCGGCCGCCCGGATACCCTGGATGCCGAAAAGCTCAAGGCCATCCGGGAGCATGGCGCCGACCGGATGAGCATCAACCCCCAGACCATGGAAGATGTTGTTCTCCGGGCCTGCGGCAGACCCCACAAGGCTGCCGACGTTGTCCGGGCCTATCGGGAAGCCGTGGATGCAGGCTTTGCCGCCATCAACATGGATCTTATTGCAGGACTGCCCCAGGACGATTTCGATGGATTCCGCCGTTCTCTGGATACCGTGGCGGAACTGAACCCCGCCAACATCACTGTCCACACTCTGGCCCTGAAAAAGGGTGCCGACCTCTTTGAAAAGCGGGAGGGCCTGTCCACCGTGGCACAGGTCACCGATATGGTGGACTACGCCAGCCACACCCTGCGCAGCCTTTCCTACAAGCCCTACTACCTCTACCGGCAGAAGTACATGTCCGGTTCCTTTGAAAATGTGGGCTGGAGCCGGGACGGCCTGGATTGCCTGTACAACATCTACATGATGGAAGAGGTGCACACCATTTTGTCTCTGGGCGGTGGCGGCATGAACAAAGTCAACTTCCCCGACGGCAGCCTGAAGCGCTTCCACAACCCCAAATTCCCGGAGCAGTACATCGAAATGATCGACGATGTCTGCCGGCAGAAGGAAGAAATGTTTGCATTGATGGGGTAACGGTGGTGTCATCCCGACCATAGTGCCAGCGATTCTGAATGCCCATGATTGCCAGTGGCAATCATACCATAGAATGCGAAGCCGCGCGGAGGGATCTACGCACAAATCGCCTCTTATGCAGTGGATAAGTGCGTAGATCCTTCGACTCGCTCACGCTCGCTCAGGATGACAGGTTGGACAAAAACTTGCAGCTCGGAATATTGACGAGCTACAGAAATATTCCAACTCTTGATTCGCATTTGCAATTCGTAATTATGAATTCCCCATTCCTACTTACAATAGAAAGGACGCACTTTTTTGGATACTTTAATCTCCAATGTCACTGCGGTGACCATGAATACCAAGCTGGATGTGATCTTCGGCGCCTACATCGGCAT
The DNA here is from genome assembly GCA_964468195.1 of uncultured Oscillospiraceae bacterium. Lineage (GTDB taxonomy): Bacteria > Bacillota > Clostridia > Oscillospirales > Oscillospiraceae > Faecousia. The sequence goes on from CAYXUI010000035.1 coordinate 10,560, forward strand.
TGAAAACGGCAAGATCGTTTCCATTGAAAAGACAGCTCCCAAGGAAATGCCCCAGACCATTATTGACGGCACCGGCATGGTGGCCATTCCCGGTCTCATCAACTGCCATACCCATCTGGCTACTGCCGGTCTGCGGAGCTTTACCGACGATTTGAGCAATACGGAAGCGCTGCAGGCTCTGCTGCAAAAGGAGTCCAAGATGGACTCCCGCAGTGCCAAGGCTGCGGCCCTGCTTGCCATTGCCGAATGCCTGCGCTTCGGCGTGACTTCCGTTTCTGACCTCTACTACTACCCCAACGCCACTGCCGAAGCCGTGGCGGAATCCGGCATCAAGGCCAATCTGGCTCTGAGTTCCTACCGGTTCATCGACCAGAACGAAGACTTCGACTTCAACACTGATGAACAGTGCCAGGAACTGGTGAAGGTGGTCAATAAGTGGAATGGTTATGACGATGGCCGCATCCGCATTGACGCCGGTATTTACGCCGAATACACCAGCAACTATAAGCTTTGGGAAGGCCTGGTGGGCTACGGCTGCGAGCAGGATCTGGGCTTCCAGCTCCATTTGGCGGAAACCCAGTCCGAAGTGGAGTCCTGTCAGGATCGTACCGGCATGGGTCCCGGGGAACTGCTGAGCTGCCACAATGTTTTCGCCCTGCCCACCACCGCTGCCGGCTGTACATATTTGGATGAGTTTGAGCGTAAACTTCTTGGTAAGAAGAAGGTCACCGCTGTGGCGACCCCTGTGGCGGCCTACAAGTCCGGTCAGGCATCCACCCCCATTCTGGAATCCGTCAAAGCGGGGATGAATGTGGCTCTGGGTACCGGCGGTGCCATTGAGTGCGGCAATCTGGACATGTTTGAAGTGCTGCGCTTTGCTGCCATGGATGCCCGGAAGGAAAGCGGTGACCCCGCCGCCCTGCCGGCTTCCGCCGCTCTGATGATGGCCACCGTCACCGGTGCCCAGGCCCAGCGCCGCAGCACCCAGTGCGGTATGCTGGAAGTGGGTATGGATGCGGATATTGCCCTGGTGGACTTCACTGCGCCCCATCTGATGCCCTGCCACAATGTCCTCAATGGGCTTGTGTGGTCTGCCAAGGGCGGCGACGTGGCTATGACCATGGTCCGGGGCAAGATCCTCTATCAGAACGGCCGGTTCCCCACCATCGACCTGCAAAGGGTAGTGGAAGAACTGACCACCTATGCTATCCCCACTCTGTTCGCAGAAGCCTGAGCCCGGAAAGGAGCGCTCCATGTCTCACGCTGAAAAAAAGCAAAATTTTTTGCAGGGTACTGCTCTGCTTGCCATGGCCACTGCCGTGGTCAAGATCATTGGTGCCCTGTATAAGATTCCCCTTAACGCCATCATCGGCGAACAGGGGTTCGGCTATTTCAATACGGCTTACGAAATTTACAATGTGCTGCTGATGATCTCCACCGCTGGCCTGCCGGTGGCCATGAGTCGGATGATCTCCCAGGCCAATTCTCTGGGGCACTATAATGAGGTGCGGCGGATCTACCACACTGCCCGGAATATTTTCCTGGGGCTGGGTATTACCGGTAGCCTGCTGATGACCCTGTTCTGTAAGCAGTTGGCGGCCTTCCAGAATCAGCCCGATGCCTGGGCGGCCATCGGCTTTTTGGGCCCCTGCATGCTGCTGGTGTGTATCATCAGTACCTTCCGGGGATACTTCCAGGGTCAGGGCAATATGCTGCCCACCTCCATCTCTCAGGTTTTGGAAGCCGTTACCAAGCTCATCGTGGGCATGGTGGCAGCCATCGCCCTGCTGAAGATGACGGACAGTGTGCCTCTGGCCGCTGGAGGCGCCATTCTGGGCGTGACGGTGAGCTGTCTGCTTTCCTCTTGCTATCTTTCCGGCAAATTCCGGAAAGCCTTTGATGCCATGCCCCTTTCTCAGGAAGAGCCCCGCTCCTTCGGGGATACGGCCAGGGCACTGCTGCTCATCGCCGTGCCCATTACCATCGGCTCTTCCTGCTCCCAGCTTATCACCGCATTTTCCAGTAAGATCTATATGGGCCAGCTTCTGGCCTCCGGTATCACCCAGAAGGCGGCAGATACCATGCGGGGCATCCATGTGATGACCCAGACCATTTTTAATATGCCCTGTGCCTTCATCACCCCCATTACCATTTCCATCATCCCTGCCATCACCGCCCAGCTTACCACCTGCCAGGAGGAAGAGGCAAAAAAGACCGAAGAAGCCGCCATCCGGATCACCGGTCTGATCTCCATACCCTGCGCCGTGGGCCTTGTCATTCTGGCCCGGCCTGTCACTGCTCTGCTGGGTGGCTATACCGGGGAGAATCTGAACCTTGCCACCAAGCTGATGACGGTATTGGGCATCACCATTGCCTTCAACGCCGTGGTGCTGGTGACCACGGCTATTATGCAGGCCCACAACCGGGCAGGCCGCCCGGTTGTGAATATGCTCATCGGCGGCGGATTGAAGCTGATCGTGGTGTATATCCTCACCGGTAACCCCAATATCGGCATCGTAGGCACCCCCATTGGCACGCTGCTGAGCTATGTGGCCATTGCGATTTTGAACATTTCCTCCATTCACGGCATTCTGGAGTATCCCCCCGCCATTTTGAAGAACCTGATCCGCTCGGCCCTGGCTGCGCTGGTCATGGGCGTGTTCGTCTTTGTCGCCTACCGGGGGCTTCTGCTGGTGGGCATCACCAGCCGCCTGATCTGCTGTGCTCTGCCCATTTGTGTGGGCGTTGTGGTATATCTAGTGGCCGCCATCAAACTCAAAGCCGTGACAAAAGAGGATTGCCTGTTGTTGCCCAAGGGGGCAAAGCTGGCAAAAATTCTGAAACTGTGAAAAAGTTCCGGATTTTTCTGAAAAATACTTGCATTTTCCTGCGGATTATGGTAACCTAATTAGGATTTTTTGTTAGAAGAGAGGAATAACAATCCATGAATAAAACCGAGCTCATTGCCGCTGCCGCCGAGCACGCCGGCATGACCAAAAAAGATACCGAGCGGGTCCTGAACGCCGCCATCGATGCAGTCACCGCCGCCCTGGTTCAGGGTGACCGGGTACAGGTCAGCGGTTTCGGCACCTTTGAGACCAAGGTCCGGGAAGCCCGCATCGGCCGGAACCCTCATACCAAGGAAGCCATTGAGATCCCTGCCACCCGGGTCCCCGGCTTCAAGGCCAGCAAATCCCTGAAGGACGTCATCGCCAAGTAATGCGTCTGGACAAATTCCTGAAAGTCTCCCGTCTTATCAAGCGTCGCACCGTTGCCAACGAAGCCTGTGACAACGGCCGCATCAGCGTCAACGGCCGGGTGGTGAAGGCCAGCTATGACGTGAAAGTTGGTGACAGGATCGAGATCTCCATGGGCACCCGCACTGTGGCTGTGGAGGTTCTGGAGGTCGCCGACAACGTCCGTAAAGACGATGCCTCCGGGATGTACAAGGAAATCTAAATACGCAAAAAGCACCTGCTTGCATGAAGCGCAAACAGGTGCTTTTTGTTGGAATGCTGAATGCAAAGTGCAAAATGCTGAATTACACAGGTTCGTCCACTCAGATGCAGCAGAACATGCCACGGCCGCCGCAGCAGAAGAGGTTTACAAGATAGCACAGGCACAGATTGGTGCAGGGGTCGCCGCCCATGGTGAAACCACGGAAGTTCCCGGCCTGAGTGCGGTAGGCGGCACCGCCGTGCTCGATCTGATTCAGCACCCGCTGGTATTCCAAATTGTCCGGCTCCATGCTCACCGCCCGGCGGATGTGCTCCAGAGCGGTGACCTGATTGCCCAGACCATCGTTAGCCAGGGCGCTGAGATAGTACCACCGGCCGTTGCGCTCCGTAGCATTTTGCAGGGCATTGTGAGCCTCCCGGTAGCGGCGGAAACGAATGTACTGGTAGGCCGCCTGCTGGTACTGGTCGCCGGTTTCTGCGCCATAGCTCTGCTGCTGGCGGTATCCCCCAAAGGGATCATAGGAGCCGTAGGGGTTGCCGTAGCCACCATAGCCGCCCTGAGACTGCTGCTGGAACTTCTCCGGGTTCTTGATCTGCTCGTAGGCCGCATTGACCTCCTGCATCCGCCGGGCAGCCTCCTGGTCGCCGGGATTCAAGTCCGGGTGGTATTTTTTTGCCAGCCGCCGGTAGGCCTGCTTGATTTCTTCATCCGAAGCATCCCGGCTGACACCCAGCACTTTATAGGGATCGTCAATCATGTCTGATCCTCCTCTTGTCGCTTCCTTCTGTAATTTGCCCAGACACCGCTGTAAAGAATGTTATCCAGCAGGTCTTTGTCCTGAACCAGGGGCAGCTTTTCAAAGCTTTCCGTGCAGCGGCCCATGGTCAGTACCAGATATTCTTCCCATTTTTCCGGCTGTTTGCCCTGACCCATGGCCACAAATGGGTTGTATTTTCCCCGTTTTGCGTCTTTATCGTAATCCGCTGCCGCATCCAGCAGATAGATGAATCTACCCAGATAGAACCCGGTCTGCTGCAGCAGGGGAGCCCAGAGGTCATCTTCATAGGTTAAAAGAACCGCCATCAGCTCTCCAAAACACCCGGCAGGCTCATCCGGATTGGCGCAACCGGCTTTTTCCAGCTGATTCAGAGAATCGATGCAGGAGCGGATAGCGGTACATTGCCGGGGGTACCGCTCTTCAATTTCCGGCAGATGTTTACCACAGAGTTCAGCCAGAACTTTGGCACTCTTTTTTCCATCGTCCTGCCAGTCGTCCAGAAAATTGTAGTAGGCCAGTGCCACATTCATATCCGCAGCGTATTGAACGTAGGCATTATCCACCCACCTGCGCCGGGTAACGGGGTGGACGATACAGGTGTTTTTTTCGCCGGATTCCTCCGGCTCGTACAGGCTCATCAGCAGCAATGCCAGAAAGGCCATATCGTAGCTCAGCCCCAGCCGGGACACCTGGCCGGACCGTGCCCGGATCTGGCGGCAAATGCCGCAATATACGGCGCCATACCGCTCCCGCTGGACCTGGGTCAGCTCCTTTAAATTGGCGGTGACATAACCAAACATTTCCATCCCTCCATTTTCTGTAATCCTACAGAAAAACTGTGAACAGGACATAAACACTGGTGGAATTTACAAAAAGTTTACGCTGTTTATCTGTAGAGGCGGCGTATTCGACGCCCCGTTGATAACCGACAGCGTACCGGCGGGCCGTCGTGGGCGCCGGCCCCTACGAATCGTTTTCCGCCAGCAGTGCGTTGATACCGCCGCCGAAGAACAGGATCATCATGCAGCAGTACAACCACAGCATGCTCAGGGGGAGCAGGCAAAGCGATCCGTAGACATTGCCCCAGTGGGCAAAATTTTCCACATAAACCGAGAAAATATCCGAGAAGATCAGCCAGCCCATGGAAGCAATCAGTGCTCCGGGCAAACCTGCCCAGTAGCTCCGCTTGCCGTTTGGCAACGCCATAAACATGGCAGCAAACATGGTGGTCTGCAAAAACAGCAGCAGAAAGAACCGGAAATCCACCCAATCCAGCAGCTTCTGCAGGGCGGGGTGGGTGGCCTGCCGCAAAATGGCCAGCACACCGCTGCCAAAGACGTGGAGCGCCAATGTCAGCAGGATCACCACATAGAACAAAAAGGTATAGCCCATGCTGATGAAGCGGGTCCGCAGATAGCCGCGACTTTCCTCCACAGCATAGATGGCATTGAGCCCGGTAAGCATGCCGTACAGTCCCCGGCTGGCAGACCAGAGGGTGGTCACGGCGGTGATCCCCAGGGTCACACCGGTGGCAGCATCATAGGTGCTGCGGATCAGATTCTCCGCACCGGCCAGAAAGGCATCCGGCAGGATGCCGTCCAGCATCAGTCCCAGATCCTCCACTGCCAAAGGAGTGTATTGGAGCACACCCACAAACAGCAGCAGGGCCGGGAAAATCGATAAAATCAAAAAGAAGGAGGCATTGGCGGCATACAGCGGGATCTGCATATCCTGGATCCGGCAATACAGGATCAATGCCTTGCCGATCAGGCCTCCCTTTGGATAGTCCTTCATCCAGACCCTCCCGAGATGGAATTGACAGTTGTCGGTGGACAGTTGACATTTATTGGACACTCCCTAAACTATCCACTGTCAATTGTCCACTGTTAACTGAAAAACCGCCCGCCGCCGGGATTGGCAGCGGGCGTGTTTTCGTTGCTTATTCTGCGGAGATCAGGTAATAGTACACGGGCTGACCGCCGCTGAGCAGATTCACATCTGCATTGGGGCAGATATCGGCAAAGAGATCGGCAGCCTTCTGGGCGTGCTTTTCCTTTACGTCGGCACCGTAGTAGATGGTGACGTATTCCTTGCCGTCGTCCCGAACCTTCTCGGCCAGAGACTTCAGCAGCACCTTGATATCCTGGCTGGTGCCAAAGAGCTGGCTGCCATACAGAGCCAGATAGTCACCCTCGTGGATATCGTAGCCGTCGAAGTCGGAGTTCCGGGCAGCGTAGGTGATCTGCATGGTATCCACACCGGCCAGAGCCTCGGTGAGCATTTCGGTGTTCTCCTCGATGGAGCCTTCGGGGTTGAAGCCCAGCATGGCGGTAACACCCTGGGGCACGGTCTTGGAGGGGATGACGATGACATTCTTGGGGGTCAGGTCATTGACCTGCTCGGCGGCCATGATGATGTTCTTGTTGTTGGGCAGAACGAAAACGGTCTCGGCAGGAACTTTGTTCACAGCTTCCAGAATGTCCTGGGTGCTGGGGTTCATGGTCTGGCCGCCGGAGATGATCTGGTCAACGCCCAGATTCAGGAACACATCGGCAAGACCGGCACCGGCGCAGACGGAGACAACGCCCAGAGGCTTTTCTGGCTCGGCGATCTTGGGGGCAATCTCCTGCTCGCTGAGCACCTTTTCAGTGTGCTGCAGGCGCATGTTCTCGATTTTTACGGTGACGAAGGAGCCGTAGGTGATGGCTTCACTCAGAGCCTTACCGGGGTCGTTGGTATGGACGTGAACCTTGATGATCTCGTCATCGTCCACCAGAACCAGGCTGTCGCCCAGCTGGCTCAGGAAAGCACGGAAGGCTTCCGGATCCTTGTCGTTTTCCCGGTTGATGATAAACTCGGTGCAGTAGGAGAAAGTGATGTCCTCGGTGTCGAAATCGGAGAAGTCGGCTGCGTCCTTGGTTTCGGCGGGAGCATTGGTTTCCTGAACCACAATATCGTTGCCCTGCATGGAGGACAGCATGGCTTCCAGCGCTACCAGCCAGCCCTTGCCGCCGGCATCCACCACACCGGCTTTCTTCAGCACGGGGTTCATGTTCTGGGTCTCGGCCAGAGCGATTTTGGCTTCTTCAATGGCTGCGGTGTGAACGAACTCGATGAAGTTATTTTCCTTGGCAGCCTCGGCAGCCTTGGCAGCAGCCAGGCGGGATACGGTGAGGATGGTGCCTTCGGCGGGTTTCATGACGGCCTTATAGGCAGCGTCCACGCCCTCCTGGAGGGCTTCGGCCCACAGGACACCGTCACAGTGGTCGGCACCTTTCAGCTTTTTGGAAAGTCCACGGAACAGCAGGGAGAGAATCACGCCGGAGTTGCCACGGGCACCCCGCAGCATGGCGGAGGCGGCGATCTTGGCGGCCTGATCCAGAGCGGGATCTTCGGCCTTCCGCAGGTCAGCAGCGGCGGCGTTGATGGTCATGGACATATTGGTGCCGGTATCGCCATCGGGAACGGGGAACACGTTCAGCTCATTGAGGGCCTGCTTGTTCGTTTCGATAGCGGCGGCAGCGCTGATGATCATTCTGCGAAGATCGGCGCCGTTAATGATTTGTTTCAATTTCTGTTACCTCCAAACAATCAGCCGATCATCATAGAATCGACATACACGTTGACGGCACGAACTTCCGTGCCGGTGCAGGCAGTGACCTGATGGCGCACCTCGGAGATGATGGATGCACCCACAGCATTCATGTTCACGTTGTCCACAACGATATGCAGGTCAATGGAGATGGAGCCGTCCTCGTGGAAGGTGATCTTCACACCCTTGCCCACGGACTCCTTGCGCAGCAGATGGTACACGCCGTCGGCCATGCTCCGGGCAGCCATGCCCTTGACACCAAAGCAGTTGGCGGCAGCGGTGCCGACGATATCGGTATAAACATTGGTGCTGACGTTGACACTGCCGTTTTCATTTTCGTGACGAACCATAATATCAGTACCTCCAAATTTGAATTCGTACGGCGGGGGCATGCCCCCGCCCTACAAGCGTATTGCGGTTAAACCATAGAAGCTTCCCAGCATGCGGGAGCTTCCAGACCCATCATCTTCACCACGGTGGGGGCAACGTTTGCCAGGCCGTAGGCGCCTTCCTTGGTGGTCCACTGGTGGTCCTTGTCATAGATGATGAAGGGAACGGGGTTCAGAGAGTGGGCAGTGCGGACGGAAGTCTTGCCCTTCTTGGTTTCGGTCATCTGGTCGGCGTTGCCGTGGTCGGCGGTGATGAGCACGGTGTAGCCGT
>CAYXUI010000036.1:0-17110 GCA_964468195.1 uncultured Oscillospiraceae bacterium
CGATCCCGCCGACGGCCGGAAGGTCAAGGGTGCTACCATCCACTGGGTGGATGCCGCCACCGCTGTGGATGCCGAAGTCCGGCAGTACAGCAACCTCTTTGACGATCCCGATCCCGACGCCGCCGGTAAGGATTATCTGGCCTGCATGAACCCCAACTCTCTGGAAGTTCTCACCGGCTGCAAGGTGGAAGCTTCTCTGGCCAACGCCAAGGCTCCCGCTTCCTTCCAGTTCATGCGTCTGGGCTACTTCTGCCCCGACAGCAAGGATTCTTCCGAAGAGCATCTGGTCTTCAACCGCAGTGTCAGCCTGAAGGATTCCTTTAAGCCCGGGAAGTAAGCTTCCGGTTATCAAAAAAACAATCGCCCACTGCACAGTCTCGTGCAGTGGGCGGTTTTCTTATGTCCATTCTTCTGTTGTCAGCCAGTTCAGGATCAGGCCACCTACCGTTACCGCATCCTCGATGCTCAGAGAATGTTCTGCGGCAGCGTCCAGAAGCAGCCGCCCGGAGGCTGGGAATTCTTCATCGGCAAACCAGAGCTTCAACCATACCGGGTAGTTGGGGGCGAAGGAGAATTTGGCGCATAGGTCGGCGTTGGATGGTTCCAACTTCCCGCCCAGTGCCAGACACCGGCGTTCCAGTTCCTCCGGAGACAGCTTGCCAAGTTTGGATTGGATGGTCTTTTCCGCATCCCGGTCAAAGCCGCCGCCCCGCACCATACCGTCTTTGTGCTGGGCGAAGGTGATGGACTTTCCGGTCATGGGCGTGCCGTCTGCCTTTGCCAGATAGTGAAGCAGGGTCAGCACATGCCACTGGGCCAGTTCCGGCACCACGGTATACCCCGGGTAGGAAACGGCTACAGGAATGCCAAGGCTTTCCAAATGAAAGGCTTCCCCGTCAAATTGCACCCCGCAGCGGCGGCTGATCTCCCGGGGATCCTGACCTTCCAGCCATTTCAGGGCTGCCTGAAGCATATTGGAAAACAGTTGATCTTTTTCCATATCCTTTATTTTCCCGTGGAGCCGAAGCCACGGTCACTTCTCACCGTGTCCGTCAGTTCTTCCACAATTTCATAATCCGGTTGCAGCACCGGGGTGATGATCAGCTGGGCGATCCGGTCGCCGTTGGCGATGGTCTGCACTTCCGTGCCGTGGTTGTGCAGGGCCACCATGATCTCTCCCCGGTAGTCACTGTCGATGACGCCGACTTTATTGGCCGGGGCCAGACCCCGCTTGCAGGCCATACCGCTGCGGGCATATACCAGCCCGGCGCAGTGCCGAGGCACTTCCAGGGCAATGCCTGTGGGGATGAACTTCGTCTCCCCGGGGGCAATGGTCAGGTTTTCTTCCACGCAGGCGAACAGGTCAGCCCCTGCTGCTTCGGCAGTGCCGTAAGTGGGCAGGTGGGCACCCTGCCGCAGAATTTTCACATGGATGTTTTCCATTATTTGATCCCTCTCTTTTCTCCCTGCCAGTCCTGCCAGAGGACGATCTGCCCGGATCTCAGAGATGCCGGCACATCGATGATGCGCTGATTCTCCGATCCCCGGAACCGCAGGGACAGATTCTTTTTTGCTTCCACGAAGGGGCCGTCCACCAGAACGTCCAGGTAACTCAGGTATTCCGCTGTATCCCCCAGCCGTCCGGAGCAGATATCCCGGTCGAACAGATACCCGGAAAAGGCCCAAATGCTTTTCTGGGGCAGTTCCTGTTTGACCCGCCGCAGTAGCTCCACAATGGCCCCCTGATTCTCCGGCTCGAAGGGTTCGCCACCCAGCAGCGTCAGTCCCCGGATATAATCCGGACGGAGCATGGTGAGAATTTCCTCCACCGTTTCCTCCGTAAAGAGCTGGCCGTAGGCAAAATCCCAGGCCACCGCATTAAAGCACCCCGGGCAATGATGGGTACACCCGGAAACAAACAGGCTCACCCGCACCCCGGGGCCATTGGCAATATCGCAATTTTTAATGACTGCGTAGTTCATTTCGGCCTCCATAGAAGTTTTTCTACAGTATAGCATAAGAATAGCAGATTTTCCACTGGAAAATGGGTCACGCCCATGCAGCGTGACCCGTTTTCGAATTTAATCTTCTGGTTCGCACGATGAATTATGAATTGCAAATGATTGTCCTCGAAAATGCAAATCAAGGCAGTGTCACCACGAATGCCGGGTGGAGCGTATTGGACTGGATATTGCCCATCCTTAGATAAACATCTGCCGCCACACGAACTGAACGAGCATCCCCATTCACTCCGACAACATAGTATCTGTCCAAGGTTTCCAGTTGCACATCTGTGCACTCCGTTTTCAACATAATTCCCAATGCGGAAATAATACCTTTTCCATCAGCAATGAGCACTGCCGTCAACGTTCCATCCACATCATCCGCACCTTCCACCACAAAGTTTCCGGTAAAACGGTAATATTCCGTCGGTACTTTCTGTTTATGCAACATCTTCCAGTTTTGAACGTCATCGCTATTCCAAAGCAACAACGTCAATGCTTCTTCTGCATCCACGGCCTCTAACTTTTCTTCTGTCTTCCGAAGAGACAGTGTATCCCAGTTTTTATTACCACATGCACACAGGACAAAGGCAACCAGCACCAAACACAACATTTGTTTCATAGATTTCCTTTCTTCTGTTTCAAGTGTTTTCTATGATTATCAGGAATCCTTAACCAACTTACTTTTTTCAATTTTTTAGCAATTGGACAGCATCATTACAAACAGCGATATCTTTTGTATTTTCATATCATCCACCCCCTTTCCACATCACCCCAAATTGAAGACATATGTCGTAGCCTCATCTGTTATCAGAGGCATATCTTCGATTGGAATGATCATATTTTTGATTTGAATTGCCGCAACAGTCGCTACTACAGCAATAATTACAATCAGCAAAATACAAACAGAAATCAGCAATATACGTTGCTTCCTTATCTGCTTTTCCAAATCCCGTATCATTTTTTCTTGCTCAATAGCCATGTTCGGCTTCAATACAGCATCGTCAACCAGATAATCCAATGTGACACCGTACAGTTTTCGCAATGCCAGTAGATTCTCCATAGTGGGCAGTGCTGAGCCCACCTCCCAACGGGAGATTGCCTGTCGGGTCACATCTATCTTTTCCGCTAACTCCTGCTGGCTCAATCCCGCTTTCTTACGTAGATCTATGAGTTTTTCTTTCACGTTTTCTTTTCCCTTCTGTTCTTTATTTGTATTGTGGCAAAAGCAACTCTTAAAATCAACCGCAATAGCTTTCCATTTGCGCAACTGCTAGTTGCATCAGCAAAAAAGTTGCGGGGAAGATTGCTCTTCTCCCGCATTATATCACTTTTTTTCCGCATCTTCATCGGGATAATCTTCCTTATACTCCTCCCACAGTCCGAATTGCCCTTTCTTGTCCAGTCCCCGGCGAACCAGTTTTTTCGCCAGATCGTAGAGCACGGCAAACATGGGCACGCAGATCACCATGCCCACCACGCCCCAAAGGCCGCCGCAGAGGATAATGGCGAACAGCACCCAGAAGCTGGAAAGTCCCGTCCGGTCACCCAGAATGGCGGGGCCAATCACATTTCCATCCAGCTGCTGCAAGGCAAGAATGAACACAATGAACCACAGTCCCTTGATGGGATCCTCGATCATAATCAGAATGGTGGAAGGCACTGCCCCGATAAAGGGGCCGAAGAAGGGAATGATGTTAGTAATGCCCACAATGGCAGACACCAGCAGGGCATTGGGGAACCGGAACAGGCTGCAGCCGATATAACACAGCACGCCGATGATGGCGGAATCCAAAATCTTGCCGTCGATAAAGCCGCCGAACATCTTGTCCACGAAGGCCACTTCCTTCAGGAAGATATCTGCCCATTTCGGCTTCAGCAGGCTGCGCACCACCAGAATCCCCTGCCGGGCGAATTTCTTCCGGCTGCCCAGCAGATAGCAGGCAACGATGAGACCGATGAACAGGTCATACAGGAACATCAGCACCTTGTACACACTGGAACCCACACCGCTGACGATGCTAGTGATGTAAGGCGCCAGGGTATTGGTGACCCAGGTCTCCATTTCCTTGTAGAGTGCTGCCGCACTGGTGTCGAACAGATCCAGCAGCTGAGCCATATGTTCTTCATCTCCAAAGATCACTTCCAGCCATTCCAGGAAACGGCTGATCTTCTGGGGCAGGCTGACCCACAGAGAAAGAATGCTACTATACAGCTGGGGAACGATCATGATAATCAGCACATATACGATGAGCACTCCCGTAGCCATGCTCAAGGCCACTGCCCCGCCGGGGGCGGCTTTTTGCAACTTCTTCGGCAGATACCGCTGTAACAGTCTTTCATAGAAATTGCAGGTGGGCCGCAGAAGATAGGCCACCACGCCGCCATACACAAAGGGTGCCAGAATGTCACTGACACTGCGCACCACATCGCCCAGTCCCCGGAATCGGTAGACCACGAAGAAAAAGAGAATGCTCAGGCAAATGGCACCGGTAAGCATCAGCGTTCCGGTGAGCATCTGCTGTTTACGGGGATCTTTCATAGAGGGTTCCTGCTTTCCTATTTTATCGTGGTTTCAGTATAACAGCTTCGCCCTTTGGCGGTTTGAACAAAGTGTGAATATTCTGCATAAAAAGTTTACAACTCCGCAAATCCCCCTCTCTTGCCAACAATGCCGGATTGGGATATAATATAGAAAAAGAGAATTCAGGAGGTTATCCCATGCCCTACTACGGCTATAATTTCGGCTTTGACTGGACTTATGTGTATCTGGTGCTGCCCTGTGTGTTGCTTTCCCTCTGGGCCAGCCACCGGGTCAATTCCACTTTTCAAAAGTACTCCCGGCAGTATTCTATGCGCCACTTCACCGGTGCGGAAGCTGCCCGGCGGGTTTTGGCCGCCAACGGGGTCTACGGTGTGAGCATTGAGCGGATCAGCGGCAATCTGACGGATCATTTTGACCCCAAGACCAACGTCATCCGACTGTCGGACAGCGTTTTCGACTCCACTTCCACCGCCGCCATCGGCGTGGCCGCCCACGAGGCGGGACACGCGGTGCAGTATGCTGAGGGCTATGCCCCCATCAAGCTCCGGGCCGCCATTATCCCCGTCACCAATTTCGGCTCCAAAATCGCCATGCCTTTAATTTTGCTGGGCATTCTGTTCTCGACTTTCGGTGCATTTTCTGATACGCTGGTGTATCTGGGCATTGCCTGCTTTGGTTTTTCTCTAGTGTTTCAGCTGGTAACGCTGCCGGTGGAATTCAACGCCAGCCGCCGGGCCATCCAGACCATTGAATCTGCGGAACTATTGACTCAGGAAGAGCAGAAGGGGGCCAAGAAGACATTACAAGCTGCCGCCATGACCTATGTCGCCGCCACCGCCACGGCTCTTGCACAGCTTCTGCGGCTCATCGTCATCTTCGGCCAGGGCAGAGGCCGGAACCGGAGAGATTGATTTTCCCTGCAGGAAAATCAATTGACAGTGGGAAGTTATGGTATCCCCTTCGGGGATGAATTTGTAATTCACAATTCGTAACACGAATCGAGATTTGATGTAGACTCCGAAGCCATGTCATCCCGACCGAGCAAAGCAAGCGGAGGGATCTTCGCGCCGATTTTACCGCAAAAGTCAATGTTGTGCGTAGATTCCTCGACTACGCTCGGAATGACATAATTTCTACACTGTGCGTTTCTCGCTTTTTCAGATCAAGTCGGCACACAGATTTGGTAATTCCCAATTTCACATTTTCCTTCCGCCCCGGTATTGACAACCGGGGCGGAATTTTGTATAATCTCCCGGTGTGAAAAGTATGAAAAATGTGATTTGTGAGGTGATGAAATGCCTGGAGGTAAACACGTTCTTGGCAAGAGCAAGCAGACCCGCGTCTTCGGCACCGCCAAGGTAGGCGACCGGGGGCAGATCGTCATTCCCAAGGAAGCCCGGGAACTCTTCGGCATCAAGCCCGGGGATTCCCTGCTGATTTTGGGGGAAGCCGAAACCGGCCTGATTGTCTCCCGTCCGGAGGTTCTCAACGATCTGGCTGACGAATTACTGAATAATATGAAAAAAGAGGATCAATAACTATGGAACAATTAACGGAACTGTATCAGACCATGGGCATTTCCCCTGCGGTCTATGCCTACGGCGAGAAAACCGCGGAAAAGTTGAAAGCGCGTTTCGATGCCATCGATCAGGTGGCCGAGTACAATCAGGCCAAGGTCCTGCGGGCCATGCAGAAGAACAAAGTCTCTGCCGCCTGCTTCGTGGGCACCACCGGCTACGGCTACGATGACTTTGGCCGGGACAACCTGGAGCGGGTCTACGCCGATGTTTTCCACACGGAAGCAGCACTGGTTCGCCCCCAGATCACCTGTGGCACCCATGCTCTGACCATCGCCCTGTCCGCCAACCTGCTGCCCGGGGATGAACTGCTGTCCCCGGTGGGGCTGCCTTACGATACTTTGCAGGAAGTCATTGGCATCCGTCCCTCTCCCTGCTCTCTGGCAGAGTACGGCGTTCGCTACAATCAGGTGGATCTGCTCAGCGACGGCACCTTTGACTATGATTGTATCGCCAAGGCCATCAACCCCAAGACCAAAATGATCACCATCCAGCGCTCCAAGGGCTATGCCACCCGCCCCACCTTCTCCGTCAAGCAGATCGGCGAGCTGATTGCCTTCTGCAAGAACATCAAGCCGGATCTCATTGTCATGGTGGACAACTGCTATGGCGAGTTTGTGGAGACCATGGAGCCCTCCGACGTGGGTGCGGATATGACCGTTGGCTCCCTCATCAAGAACCCCGGTGGCGGTCTGGCTCCCATCGGCGGCTATATCACCGGCACCAGAGAATGTGTTGCCCGGTGCGCTTACCGGCTTTCCGCTCCCGGTCTGGGTCAGGAAGTCGGTGCCAACCTGGGACTGATGCAGTCGCTGTATCAGGGCTTCTTCCTGGCTCCCACCGTCACCGCCGGTGCGGAAAAGGGTGCCATTTTCGCCGCCAACCTCTATGAACCTCTAGGTTTCCGTTGTGTACCCAACGCCACCGAAAGCCGCCACGACATCATTCAGGCCGTGGAGCTGGGCAGCGAGGAAGGCATGATCGCCTTCTGCAAGGGCATTCAGGCCGCCGCTCCCGTGGACTCCTTCGCCACCCCCTGGCCCGGGGAGATGCCCGGTTATGAGGACAAGGTCATCATGGCCGCCGGCGCCTTCGTTCAGGGCAGCTCCATCGAGCTTTCCGCCGATGGCCCCATCCGTCCCCCCTACGCCGTCTACTTCCAGGGCGGTCTGACCTGGAACCACGCCAAGCTGGGTATTCTCATGAGCCTGCAAAAAATGGTAGATGCAAAGCTGGTGACCCTGTGATAATCGAAAACAAAAAGCAGCGCAAGCTGGACTGCCACACCCATATTGTCAATCAGGATATTTTCAACCAATACATCTCCCTGCCTGGCGTGGGCAACTATGCACTGGTTATGGAATTTCTGCCCCATATGGTCACGGAAGCCATGCCGGATCATTCCTGGGAACTGTGCAGCAACAATGACCGGTTGTTCCTGTGCCCTTCCATCGATGTTCATCAGGATATTCCCGCCCAGCTGGAGAGAATTTCCGAAAAGATGGCCCAATATCCCCATTGTCATGTGGCTGGTTTGAAGCTTTTCCTGACCTACCAGACGGCCAGGGCGGATGATCCCAAGATGATGCCCATTTATGATTTTGCCAACGCCCATGGTCTGTCCGTTACCTTCCATACCGGATACCCTTCCTACCATCTTCCCTATGAAAATGATATGGAAGGCTCCAAGATCCAATATATTTGCAATGTGGCCCGGAAGTATCCGGCAGTCAACTTCATTGGTGCTCACATGGGCGACCCTTACTACGATGAAAGCATTCAGGCCATGCACGGTCTTGCCAATGTTTTCACAGACTTCTGCGGTGCCTTTGAACCCGGCACGGATGTGGCCGCTGACGAAGAAGGAACCATTGAAAAATTCGCCAATGCCATCCACCAGTATCCCGACACCTGGAAGCAGATTCTCTACGGAACCGACTTCTGTCCCCCCATCTGGCTGTTTGAGATCGACAAATACGACATGACCATCGCAAAAGTCTTTTCTCCGGAGCAGTTCCCGGATATTTACTGGAACAATGCCATGCGTGCCTTCCCGAAAGTGGCACAGCTGTTAAAAGAAAGAGGCATTCTTGTATGACAAATTATAAATTCCCCAATCTCATCCGGTTTTTCCGGTCTTTCACCAGGGTGGAAGCCATCTACATGACCTTCGTGGTGGTTCTGGCCATCGGCATGGCAGTATTCTTCCCGGATCTGATGCTGGAAAGCACCGCTTCTCCCCTGCTGATCTTCTGCTCCGTCGTCAATGTCATTGCGAACCCTCTGGTGGAAACCATGAATGCCAAGCAGTTCCGGGGCAATTTCCTCATCGACATTTTCGCCATCGAACTGACTTATGTTGTTTTGTCTTTGTATCTGGGCTGGTATACCCTGATGCTCAGCTGCATTTTCTTCTGGATCCCCATTGATATTCTCAGCTACATCCGCTGGAGCAAAAACATTGATGCAGAGGATGAAAACGTCACCGTTGTGAAGCGGCTCAGCGGAAAAACCTCCGTACTGCTGCTTCTGTTCACCATCGTGTTCAGCCTGATCATGGGCTCTATCATGACCCAGATCCCCGGCTCTCAGGATTCCTATCTGGAGGCATTTGCAACGGCCATGGGTATGGTCAACGGCGTGCTGTTGATGCTCCGCTACAATGAGCAGTGGTACGCCTGGGTCATTACCACTGCGTTGTATCTGGCCTTGGATATCTCCGCCGGTGCTTACGGACTGATCATCGATGACGTAGCCATGCTGGGCGTGACCTTCTACGGCATTGTAAAATGGTATCGTTATACCCAGAAGCACGGTACCATTCAGGAGAAGTTCACCTTCCGAAACACCTGATATAAATTTCCGCCCGAATAAGGAGAGACAACGATGTCCTGGTTATTTTTTGCCATTGCCACCACCCTTCTGTGGGGCGGTGCAGAACTGTTTTACAAAAAAGGTGCACGGCCTGACGAAAAATTCGCCCACCTGAAAATCTGCATCTGTGTAGGTGCCGTGATGGGCATCCATGCCCTGTTTACCCTGCTGACGCAGGATATCCACTATGATCCCAGAAACCTTCTTTATTATCTGCCGGTATCTCTGCTGTACATCATCTCCATGGGTGCTTCCTATTTTGGTATGCGGTTTTTGGAAGAATCCATTTCCGACCCCATTGAGAATACTTCCGGCGCCATTTGTAGCCTGCTGTGTGTTCTGATTCTGAAGGAAAGCCTGTCCCCCCTGGCCATTGGTGCCATCGTCATCATCGTCATCGGTGTGCTGGGTGTGGGTTTCCTGG
This sequence comes from uncultured Oscillospiraceae bacterium, assembly GCA_964468195.1. Taxonomy (GTDB): domain Bacteria; phylum Bacillota; class Clostridia; order Oscillospirales; family Oscillospiraceae; genus Faecousia. Next base: position 9,424 of record CAYXUI010000036.1, read on the forward strand.
AAAACGGTGCGGACAACCACCGCAAGGCAGAATTCGGCAAGAAGCTGGCCATTGTGGCTTTCTGTATGCCCTTTGTATATGCCACCCTGGATGCCTTTGGCAGCTTCCTGGATGTGTTCTATCTGGACGACGTCGCCACCACTCCTCTGGTCGGCGTGACGGAAGCCACCCTGGAAGATGTGGCCAATACCAGCTACGAGCTGACCTTCGCCCTGTGCGCGCTGATTCTGTTCCTCTACATGAAGCACAAACAGGTCTCTTTCGGCTCCCTGCCCCAGCAAACGGACAAGATCCTGGCAGCCGTATTGGAAACTGCCGGACAGTTTACCTATGTGTATGCCATGAGCGGAAACGGTGTCATTGCTGCACCCATCATTTCCTCCGTGTGCATCGTTTCCCTGCTGCTGTCCCGGGTGTTCCTGAAAGAGAAGCTGGGCTGGAAAACCTACATTTTTATTGCCATCGTGATTTTCGGCATTCTCCTGCTGGCTGTCAGCGAAGAACTCTGACATACAGACATAAGGGCACCGGCTTGCGCCGGTGCCCTTCCGCATGTCGAAGCCCGTACAGAAATATTCCGTACGGGCTCTTTTCTGTATCAGTTTTCTTTGTTTTCCATATCCTCCAGGATCTGCTGGGCCAGTTTTTCGTTTTCCTTGGCAATGTCAATGCCCTCGGTACTTTCCTTACTGAAAATGATCCGCAGGGTCAGGATAATGAGCTTGATGTCCAGCAACAGGGAATAATTCTCGATATACATCATGTCCAGCCGCAGCTTGTCATAGGGGCTGGTGTTGTATTTGCCGTAGATCTGGGCATAGCCGGTCAGGCCGCCCCGAACTTTCAGCCGGTATTCAAACTCCGGAATATCCCGGTAGTATTCTTCGGCAATGACCTTCCGCTCCGGCCGGGGGCCGACAACGCTCATATCGCCTTTCAGAATGTTCAGAATCTGGGGGATCTCGTCCAGCCGGGTGGCCCGGATGAATTTGCCCACCTTGGTGATCCGGGGGTCATTTTCCGTGGCCAGCACTGCACCGGCGTATTTTTCCGCATCCACGATCATGGAGCGGAACTTGAGAATTTCAAATTCCCGTCCCCCCCGGGTCATGCGCTTCTGCTTGAAGAACACCGGACCGCCATCCTCGAACTTAATGGCGATGGCAACCAAAGCCATGGGGATAGCCAGCACCACCAGTGCCAGGGAAGAAAGGAGAATATCCATAGCCCGCTTGGCTACCCGCTGGGCGGGAGTCAGGCCAGTTCCCTTTACCAGCAGCAAAGGGGTATCAAACAAAGTGATATTTTTGGCACCCCGGATCATGATGTCTGACAGCTTGGGAGCCACATAGGTCCGGACCCGCCAGCGGTAGCAGAACTTCAAAATATCGTTGCGGATGGCACCGGGAACATCGTTGAGAATCACGGCGTCATATTTGGGGATCTCCTGAATGATCTTGTCGTAGCCTTCGTCGGCGCAGATCAGACCGCTGATGTTGTACTTGTCCTTCCGGGCATCCATTTTGATCTTTAAACCCACGCCCCGCTTGTTGCCGTAAATCAACAGCATGTCATGAGGGGCATAGAGCTTGTGGTAGATGGTGGTATAGAGCATGATCAGCGCCACCGCCACCAAAATTTCTATCCCAAACAGGAGCAGCATGGGCTTTACCGACAGAAGATCTTCTTCAATGAGGCACAGCTGGAAATAGGTGACAAAATTCACCAGGAACAAGGCGATCACCTGGCCGATAATCAGATCCATCCGGTGGAGCTGGCCGAACATGGTGCATTCGGAATTCTGGAAGAAAGCGTACAGCAGCACCGCATAGATGCCCATGAGCACATATTTGCCCATATAGGCAAAGGAGTAAAAATCATATCCGTTTTTCCAGACGAGATAATAAATCACCGTCAAAATTCCAACTTCCAGCAGCGTTTCCGCCACCCGGAGGAAGCCTTTGGTATCCTCATAGGCACCACGGCTGAGTTTTTTCATGGTATTGGCACATCCTTTTTTCCGCAGGAGAGCAGATTTTTTGTTATTTTACCACAGTTTGTGCCGGATTGCAACATTTGCCTGCGTTTCTGCCACGGCAACAAAACAGCGCATCGTACCCACACCGTTGGACATAGAAAATGCACCCGCCTTTTGGCGGGTGCATGTTTCCTTTCTGTCAACCTTCGGAATCGGAAGGGAACTGGTCGGGATAGGTGGACTTAACGACAGCCCAGGCATCAGCAGCAGTCTCAAATCCATAATGCTGCACGGCATAGGCAGTGAAATTCAGTTCCATGCCGCCATTTTCATTGATTTTGGCCATATCTTCTTTGGTGATATCTCCGCTAACGGTAATGGCCTGCCACTGTTTTCCAAAGAATGGAATGTCTACGTTTTCCGCAAGGCCATTCTCATCAAAGTAGCTCCTAACATTTTCGTTATCAGGCGTGTACTCGATATAGTAAACGTCGTTTTCATTTTCCAGCTTGTTCCACCACCGATATACCGTGGAAAGAGTGATGCCTTCAATAACGTTCTTTTTCTCCATCTTCATGAACAGCCAGCAAGGTTCAGAGCCTGCCTTCATCTCAATCCGAGGATCTTTTGGCAAAACGATACCGGGGACAATTTTATAAGTATTGCTCTTTACCGGTTGGTTTTCATCCATCCAATTGGTTTCCGGATCATATTTCGGTTCCCACAGATCAATTTCAATATTACCAACGGTGAACGTATTTACCACGGGATCCGTCTGGGCGGTGAGCCAGGCGAGGGTGCCGCCGATACCGCAGCCCAGCACCAGAGCCAGGGCCAGCAGCGTTGCGCAGAGTCTGAAGCTCATGCCGCTTGTTTTCTTTTGTTTCATGATGATTGCCCCCAGCATTCCTTTTTCGACTGTTTCCAGTCTTTCCCAGAAATTATATATATATGAAAAGTCAAGTTTTTTCTGCGCCAGAAAGGCAAAAAATTAGAGAGGCGGGACAAGGTGCTGCTTCTTTGGCGCACCAAAAAAGCAGCAGGGTCTCCCCTGCTGCTTTTGGTGTTACATCCCGCTGAACTGTTCCTTGCCCACATAGCACAGAGGGCATTCAAAATCTTCCGGGACATCTTCCCATTTGGTTCCGGGGAGAATGCCGCCTTCCGGGTAGCCCTCCGCCTCGTCATAGATCCAGCCGCAAACATCGCAAACGTACTTCATACTTGGTTCTCCTTTCACGAATGAATTCTTACCCGGCGGAAGGCCGCTTCCCATCAGTGGCAGCTGTGATTGCCGCAGCCGTGGTCGCCACAGGTGTGGCCTTCGCCATGGTTGTGGTCATGGTGGTTGCACTTCACATCGGGGTTGAATACCAGCTTGCCCTCCACCAGCGCCTGAGCTGCAGCGTCGGCACTGCCGGTAACACCGCCATAGAGCCGGATCCCGGCTGCCGCCAGTGCCATCTGGGCACCGCCGCCAATGCCGCCGCAGATCAGCGCATCGGCATTCAGGGCAGACAACACCCCGGCCAGTGCGCCGTGGCCGCTGCCGTTGGTATCCACCACTTCGGAAGAGACGATCTTGCCGTCCTGAACGTCGTAGACCTTAAACTGCTGGGTGTGGCCAAAATGCTGGAAAATCATACCATTTTCATAAGTAACTGCGATTCTCATAATCCTGTCTCCTTTTGGTTTTTCATACTGGGTGTTGATCCTGTGCAGAAGGCAGCCATGCTGGCCGCAGGATGCCACATCCCCATTGCAAAGGCGGTAGTCTCCCCCTTCGATGTGCAGAGGCCTTCCTTCCACCAGTGCATCCGCCAGTTTTTTCCGGGCAGAGGTGTAGATCAGCTGCACCGTGGTCCGGGCTACCTGCATCCGGGTGCCGCAATCTTCCTGAGAGAGGCCTTCCCGGTCGATGAGGCGGAGGGTTTCATACTCGTCCACCGTCAAAATCACCGGTTCCAGCCCTTCCCCGCCGCCCTCCGGCAGGAAGGTCAGATTTCCGGGGAAATGGCACACCTTCCGGTTTTTTCTGGGTCTTGGCAATGGCATCACCGCTTTCTGCGAAACTACCTACAGTATACCACGTTATTGGCATATGTCAATAATAATCATTTGACAACGCTCTTCTTTGTCTGTATACTAAAGGAAAAGGAGATGACACAGGTGGACATTGCAGATTTCTTCCCCATTTGGGACAAGTTGACCCCCGCCCAGCAGGAGCTGCTCACCACCGCAGCGGAGCATTTGACCGCAAAAAGCGGCACCATCCTCCACAACGGCAGCATGGACTGTTTAGGGTTGCTGCTCATCCGCTCCGGTCAGGTGCGGGTATACACATTGTCCAGCGAAGGCCGGGAAGTTACCTTATACCGGCTGTTTGACCGGGATATCTGCCTGTTTTCCGCCTCCTGCGTCATGCCCAACATCCAGTTCGATGTGGTCATCGAAGCGGAGAAGGATTGCGACATGTGGGTACTGCCCTCCTGCCTGTTCAAGGAGCTGATGGAGGACTCTGCCGCCGTGGCCAACTATGCCAATCAGCTCATCAGCAGCCGGTTTTCCGAAGTCATGTGGCTCATGGAACAGATCATGTGGAAAAGCTTCGACAAACGGCTGGCCGCTTTCTTACTGGAAGAAGCCAATCTGGATGGCGACTGCCTGCGCATCACCCATGAGCGCATCGCCAACCACATGGGCACTGCTCGGGAGGTGGTGACCCGGATGCTGCGTTACTTCCAGTCCGAAGGCTACGTCCGCCTGACCCGGGGCACCGTGGAGATTCTGGACACCACCGCTTTAAAAGAGCTGGCTGGGCAATAACCTCACTCCAGCAGTTCCAGAATATCGTCTTTGGGCCGGTAGCCTACCAGCTTGCCTTCCACCTGACCATCCCGGATCACCAGCATGGTAGGGATGCTCACGATGCGGTACTGCTGGGCAAGTTCCGGAGCCTCGTCAATGTTAACCTTGCAGACTTTCACATCGGGACGCTCGTCGGCCACCTCTTCCAGAATGGGGGCCAGCATCCGGCAGGGAGCGCACCAGGCAGCCCAGAAGTCCAGCAGGACGGTGTCCTTACTATGAATAACTTCCTGTTCAAATGCTTCTGCGGTAATATGTTGTACGGACATATGGATTCCTCCTTGTTTTTTCTTTATCCAAAGTATATCCCCAAAGGAATGACTTTTCCGTGAGTTTGTCACGGAAAGTTTCTGGAAGAAATTGTATCATACATTCAACAAATGCACAACATAAAGGAGATACGACTATGACCATCACCAAGGACATTCGTTACATCGGCGTAAACGACCATCAGGTAGACCTGTTTGAGGGGCAGTATGTGGTGCCGAACGGCATGGCTTACAATTCCTATGTGATCCTCGACGAAAAGATTGCCGTCATGGACACTGTGGATCAGAACTTTGGCGAGCAGTGGCTTGCCAATCTGGAAGCGGAACTGGCTGGTCGGAAGCCGGACTACCTCATCGTCCAGCACATGGAGCCGGATCACTCCGCCAATGTGGCCCGGTTCCTGGAAGTCTACCCGGAAGCCACCGTTGTGGCCTCTTCCAAGGCTTTCACCATGATGAACCAGTTCTTCGGTCAGGACTATGCCGATCGGCGGTTGGTTGTCGGAGAAGGCTCCACCCTGTCACTGGGAGCCCACACCCTGGCCTTCGTCACCGCTCCCATGGTGCACTGGCCGGAAGTCATCGTCACCTATGACGTTCTGGACAAGGTTCTGTTCTCCGCTGATGGTTTCGGCAAGTTCGGTGCGCTGGATGTGACCGAAGACTGGGCAGACGAGGCCCGCCGCTACTACATCGGCATCGTGGGCAAGTACGGTGCTCAGGTGCAGGCGCTGCTGAAGAAGGCCGCCAAGCTGGATATTTCCATCATCTGCCCCCTCCATGGCCCGGTGCTGACGGAAAATCTGGGATACTACCTGAATCTGTATGATCTGTGGTCTTCCTACCGCCCGGAGGAAGATGGCATCGTGGTAGCCTACGCCTCCATTTACGGCAACACCAAAAAGGCCGCTCTGCTGCTGGCCGATGCTCTGGAAAAGCGGGGTGCCAAGGTCATCCGCTATGACCTGGCCCGCAGCGACATCCACGCCGCCACCGCTGATGCTTTCCGCTACAGCAAGCTCGTGCTGGCCTCTCCCACCTACAACGGCGATATTTTCCCCTATGTAAAGGAATTTATTCACCACCTGACGGAGCGTTCCTATCAAAGCCGCACCGTTGCCTTCGTGGAAAACGGCTCCTGGACACCTCTGGCCGCCAAGGTCATGGGCAAGATGCTGGAAGGTAGCAAGAACCTGACCATTCTGGAACCCACCGTGAAGATCTACTCCGCCATCACCGAAAAGAATCTGGCCGAAATTGAAACTCTGGCGGATGCTTTGATGGCTTAAAATGCACATAGAAAATGCACCCACCTTTCGGCGGGTGCATTTTCATCTCTGTCAACCTTCGAAACCGGAAGGGAACTGGTCGGGATAGGTGGACTTAACGACAGCCCAGGCATCGGCAGCAGTCTCAAATCCATAACGCTGCACGGCGTAGGCGGTGAAGTTCATTTCCATGCCGCCATTTTCATTGATTTCGGTCATTTTTTCTTTGGTGATATCTCCACTGACAACAATGGTCTGAATCTGATTTGCAAAGAATCGAATGTTCATTTCCCGTGAAAGGCCGTTCGTATCAAAGTAATAATTTTTAAAGTTATTGTTATCAGGCGTATACTCGATATAGTAAACGCCGCTTTCATCTTCCAGCTCAGTCCACAACTTCCCTGCCGCGGAATGGCTGATTCCTTCAACGAAGTCCTTTTTCTCCATCTTCATGAACAGCCAGCAAGGTTCAGAACCTTCCTTAATTTCAATTTGGGGATCCTTGGGCAGGACACTGCCGGGGAGAATTTTATAGGTATTGCTCGTTACCCGTGTGTATTCATCCAGCTTATTTGTTTCCGGATCATACTTCGGTTCCCACAGTTCAATATTGATATCGCCAACAGTAAAAGTATTCACCACAGGATCTGTCTGGGCGGTGAGCCAGGCGAGGTTACCGCCGATACCGCAGCCCAGCACCAGAGCCAGGGCCAGCAGCGTTGCGCAGAGTCTGAAGCTCATGCCGCTTGTTTTCTTTTGTTTCATGGTAATTGCCCCCAGCATTCTTTTTTTCGACTGTTTCCAGTCTTTCCCAGAAATTATATATATATATGAAAAGTCAAGTTTTTTCCTGGCTGGGAAGGGGAAAATTTTTGGAGCAATGTCAATGGCCGCAGGCCGCAATCGCTTCTCCCTGGGAGAAGCTGGCACCGCCACTTTTCAAGGAGCAATCGCCACAGGCGATTGTTCATTTAAAAGCTTCGCTCGCCCAAAGGGGAAGGCTTTGTGGCTTCGCCGCTATCAAAAACCAGCACCTGCCACTTGGCGGGTGCTGGTTTTTATTTCAAATATCACAGATGCAGGACTCTATCCTTGATTTCCTGGGTACGGCCCTGGTTCCAGTACTGGGTGCCGATGTAGCCGCAGGTACGGCGGGCGACGTTCATTTTGTTCTGATCCTTGTTGCCACACTGGGGGCAGACCCAGACCAGTTTGCCGTCGTCTTCCTTAATTTCGATCTCCCCGTCAAAGCCGCAGCACTGGCAGTAGTCGCTCTTGGTGTTCAGCTCGGCGTACATGATGTT
>CAYXUI010000037.1:0-10230 GCA_964468195.1 uncultured Oscillospiraceae bacterium
TTACAGGAGGGTTCTGAATATGAAACAGCAGGAAAACAGAAAATACGGCATGAAAGCCACCACAAAAGTACTGCTTGCGGCGGTTATGATCTGCCTGCTGGCGGTTACGGCCAGTGCGGCGGGATTGGGAAAGTGGTTTGTCAGTTATTTTGAGCACTCTGGCAAACAGGAGCTGTCTCAGGAACAGCAGCAATGGGTGACGGAACAGGAAAAATTTATTGGGCAGACCCAGACCCGGAATGGATGGACAGTGGAGCTGCGCAGTGCCATCACGGATGGTCGGTTGGGATACATCCTTCTGGGTGTTACCGCACCGGAGGGGCAGGATTTGACGCAAATGCTGGAGGGCGGTGGATATTACGGCCCTGGCAACGATTTCCTCTTCAAATCCGAAAACAAAGTACTTTCCTGTTCCAAGGGATTTTTTGCAGGCAGAGTCGGCGGCAATTGGCAGGAAGACGGAGACGGAAAGAACAATACCCTCCACTATGTTATCGATTTTGCGCCGGAACTTCTGTCGGAGGAGGAAGCTTCTGATCTTCTGAAAGCGGATGTGACCTGGCACATCCATATTGAAAATCTGGTGAAGGGCGATCCGGTGGAACGGGTCCTGGCAGAAGGAACCTGGGATTTTGATTTCTGCTTTCCGACAGCAGCGGAGAGGAACGCCATAAGGTGACCCTGCATTCCATTGGGTTGCGTGCACTGGGCGTGACCGTTTCCTATGAGGTAAGCCGGGAAATCGTGGCAGAGGATATGCAGATGGTATATTTTGGTAAGGACGATCCCTGGATGCTGGTGATGGAAGACGGCGAAGAAATTCCCTTAACATGGTGTGACACAAATCCGGTACAGAGAACAGCCACTTTTTCCGTAAGTACGCCCATTGTGATGGAGTATGTGAAAAGCCTTCGTCTGGGCGATGGAACAGTCCTTTCGGTAAAGTAAAAGAGAGATAATGAAACATCGTGTCGGCGGGAAGGCTCCGACACGATGTTTCAGGAACGCAAAAAAGACGGTTGCTTTCGCAACCGTCTTTTTCAGTGGGCGAGGCGGGACTTGAACCCGCACGTCCGCAGTGAACACTAGAACCTGAATCTAGCGAGTCTACCAATTCCACCACTCGCCCATATTTTGTTTTGCTTTGGTTTCCCTCAGCGCTTAGATATAATAACACAGCTTTCCTGATTTGTCAACAACTTTTTTAAAAAATTTGAATTTTTCTGTCAATCCTTGTAGTACAGCATGCAGTGGCAGTATCCCTGGTAGTTGGGGTCTGCGATCTGCTGCCGGAATTCCTGACAGATGCACTTATTCTCTTCCGTCCGCTCCAAACGGCAGGGGCAATAGCCACCGGTGCGCTTCAGGCCATCTTTGATCATCTTCACGATTTCCTTGTCTTCATTCAGCCGCACTGCCATAATGCCACACTCCCTTTTCTTTTTATTATACATCCTCTGTCAAGGCCTTGCATTCTTCCGGAGATATGGTACAATATAGACGAATCCCCTACTGATGAAAGGAGCATTTTTATGCGTATTGGCTGTCCGAAAGAAATCAAAGCACAGGAGGGCCGTGTAGGTCTGACCCCTGCCGGGGTAGACGCCCTGGTGCGGGCCGGTCACACTGTATATATGGAAGAAAATGCCGGTATGGCCAGCGGCTTTACCGACGAAGAGTATACCGCCGTGGGCGCAACGATCCTGCCCACCGCCCGGGAAGTTTATGAGATTGCCGAGATGATCATCAAGGTCAAAGAACCTCTGGAAGCGGAATTTGACCTTCTGCAGGAAGGGCAGATCCTCTTTACTTACCTCCACCTGGCCCCGGATCTGGCCCAGACCCAGGCACTGCTGCGCAAAAAGATCACGGCCATTGCCTACGAAACAGTCCAGACCCCGGACAGAGCTTTACCTCTGCTGTCTCCCATGAGTGAGGTAGCCGGACGGCTGTCCATCCAGACCGGTGCCCGGCTGCTGGAATCCAACTGCGGTGGCCGGGGCATTCTGCTGGGGGGCGTTCCCGGTGTAGAGCGGGCCAATGTGGTCATCGTCGGCGGCGGCAATGTAGGAACCAACGCTGCCAAGGTGGCTGTGGGCATGGGTGCCAACGTGACCATTCTGGATATCAGCGCCAAGCGCCTTGCCTATCTGGATGATATTTTCGGTGGCAGAGTCCAGACCCTGCTTTCCAATTCCTATAATATCGCCGGTGCGGTTCGCAATGCGGACCTGGTGGTGGGTTGCGTGCTGATCCCCGGCGCAAAAGCTCCCAAGCTGGTAACGGAGGAAATGGTGAAAGCCATGCGTCCCGGCAGCGTCCTCATTGACGTGGCCATCGATCAGGGTGGCTCCATTGAGTCCATCGACCGGATCACCACCCATGCCGACCCCTATTATGTCAAGCATGGCGTGCTGCATTACTCTGTGGCCAATATGCCCGGTGCCGTTCCCAGAACCTCTACTCTGGCTCTCACCGGTGCAACCCTGCCTTATGCCCTGAAGATCGCCAATCTGGGAGCCGAAGCCGCCTGCAAGGCAGACTCTGCGTTAATGAAAGGCCTGAATACCTATCAGGGGCATGTGACCTTCCCCGGTGTGGCCCAGGCCCACGGGATGGAATATGTAGACCCCAATACCCTGCTGTAAGAAACACTTCCCCCGGCCGGAAACTTCCGGCCGGGGGATACCGTTATACCGCAAGGATTGCCAGAATACAGAACACCAGAATTCCCACCAGCGTCAGCAGCGAGCAGACGCCAGAGGCTACCACGGCATCTTCTTCGCTGCGGCCCAGTCCCGGAGCCAGGTAGGAAGCCGGCAGGTAGCAGTACAGCACAATAGCCCAGCGGGTCAGGGCATCCACCTGGGGGACCAGACATAGTCCCAGTTGGATCACCAGGCACAGCAACGTGAACACTGCCAGATGCAGCCCGGAAATTTGGAAGATCCCCTTCCGGCGATTGGGATCCAGGGTAAAGTTATAGCCCACGCTGAAGATCATCAGGGCGCTGACGGGCTCAGCCAGGAAGGTGGTGGTTTCTGTCAGGACAGGAAGAACGCCAACGGCATCCAGCCAGGCGCCGACGCCACTGAAATTCAGGGCCAGGCCCAGCAGGCTCATCAGCATCAAAGGCGAAGTAAAGACCTTTTTCGGGATCTCCACCGGCCCGGGTTTCTCTCCGGCGGCTGCCGTCAGCAAAGCGATGGTAGGAATGGCAATCACTGCCTGGGTCAGATCCAGAACCCCCATGCGGTAGGCCTGTTCCGCGCCAAAGAGGATCATATACAGCGGAATGCCCAGCATGCCCGTTTCCTGCGCCGCAAACAGCATGGGAAGGTTGTGGTAAGGCAGTTTCTCTTTTGCCAACCGGAAGCCCATAATGGCACTGATCAGCACCAACGGCAGCAGAAGCAACATGGAGCTGACCGATTCCATGCCCATATTGGCGGTCAAACAGGCGTTGAACATGACGCAGGGCAGACCAAACTGTACCGCCAGTTCCTGTAATCCCTGTACATTTTCTGCCGTCATCAGCCGTTTCCGTCTGGCCAGCACGCCCAACAAAAGCACTCCGAAAATCGGGGCAATTACCTGTGCCACCGTTAAGAATTTTTCCATCCGTTTTTCTCCGTTCCGGCAAATGCCAATTATCAGAGCCACTATACCACATTTCTCCCGGGGATGCAAGAGAAGGCAACGGGTCTTTCGGGGGCGATGTTTTCCGGATAACAGAGAATGTGCAATATGCTTATTCAATCGCTGTCCTGGGCAAAAACATCCGCCGGAATGTGGCAGTGTCCATAAGACAGCATTACACCATGTTTGAGCAAGCTGCTCAAAACCGCATAGAGTTGATCGTGCCGCAACTGGCGAAGCAGTACAGCGTGACCGAGCAACTGAAAGCCGAAAACCAAATGGAATGGGTACGGCAGATGAACGCTTGCAAGGCGCAGGCAGAAGCTATCGTGAAGTTTGAACTGATTTATGATTGATACCGAGACTGCCCGGACGAAAATGTTCGGGCGGTTTTCGTGTAGATAGTAGATTTCTTCACATTTTTTTGCTATGCTTTATTCAGTGAAAAAGTAAGGAAAATCGGAATTTATCGAGGAGAGAAGTAAACGAAAAATCCCTTTAGGAACTAAAGCGCGCACACTTCTATACTCTCTATCGAGAGTAGTGCGTCCTGGGTCGCTTCATTCTCTGTCAGCAGAAGAAAACTGCCTGACCTCGAATGTTGCGTCACGACCTTCCGTCACGGTGGCTACACCCCCCTTGCACCGCTAAAGCTGCTATCCCCTGTGGACTTGCCGTCCGCGAACGGTTTTGACAAACCGTTCGCCGCCAGCAAGTTTGTGTATAGATATGAAAATCCGACCTATGATTGTAACCATAGGTCGGATTAACTGTCTTATGACCATCCAGCAATGTTCCGGCGGATGTTTTTTTACAGCGGCGTAGACGCATCGCCGACGGTCATAATGTCGTAAGGCGTGGTCTGGTAGACGAAATAGTTCAGCCAGTTGCTGTAGAGCAGGTTGCCGTGGCCACGCCAGCGGACAATGGGCTCCTGGGTGTCGTCGTCATTGGGGTAATAGTTCACCGGAACGTGAATGGGCAGGCCCAGATTTTTGTCCCGGAGGTATTCTCGCTTCAAAGTGTCCGGGTCGTACTCGGAGTGGCCGGTGACGAAGATCTGGCGGCCTTCCTTGTTCATGACGATGTAGACCCCGGCTTCCTCGGAAGAGGCCAGAATTTTTAGGCCGGGGGTATTCTCAATATCCTCCCGGGGTACGGTGGTGTGGCGGGAGTGAGGGGCGTAGAACACATCGTCAAAGCCCCGCAGCAGGATGGCCCGCTTGTAGTCCGCCTTGTGGGGATAGACACCGAAGAGCTTTTCCGGAAGCTGCTGCTTCTGGATGCCGTAGTGGTAGTAAAGTCCCGCCTGAGCAGCCCAGCAGATGTGGAAAGTGGAATGGACATGGGTTTTGCTCCACTCCATGATCTGGCACAGTTCCGGCCAGTAGTCCACCTCCTCGAAGGCCATGTTCTCCACCGGGGCACCGGTGATGACCATGCCGTCGAATTTCCGGTCCTTCAGATCCTCAAAGGTCTTGTAGAAGGACAGCAGATGTTCTTCCGGGGTGTTCTTGGACTTGTGGGAGGAGATCATCATCAATTCCAGATTCACCTGCAAAGGGGTATTGCCCAGAACACGGCTCAGCTGGGTCTCGGTGACGATCTTGGTGGGCATCAGATTCAACAGCACGATCTCCAGGGGACGGATGTGCTGGGTCTGGGCCCGGGTCTGCTTCATGACGAAGATGTTTTCGTTTTGCAAAATTCCTGCAGCGGGGAGGTCATTGGGTATTTGAATGGGCACGATGATTGTTTCCTTATCTTATGTTATACATTTTCCAGTGCCTGGGCGATATCGGCGATCAGATCTTGGGTGTTTTCCAGGCCGCAGCTCAGGCGGATCAGGTCGGCGCCGACGCCGGCTTCTTCCAGCTGCGCGTCGGTCATCTGGCGATGGGTGGAGGAAGCAGGGTGGAGGCAGCAGGTCCGGGAATCAGCTACATGGGTCTCAATGGAGCCCAGCTTCAGGTGCTTCATGAACACTTCCGCAGATTTCCGTCCCCCTTCCAGACCGAAGGAGATGACGCCGCAGGAACCGTTTGGCATATACTTCTGAGCCAGAGCGTGATACTTGTCGCCTTCCAGGCCGCAGTACTTGACCCAGCGGACCTTTTCGTGGCTCTTCAGGTATTCGGCAATGGCCTGGGCGTTGGCACAATGTTGCTTCATCCGGAAGGGCAGGCTTTCCAGCCCCAGATTCAGGATAAAGGCACTCTGAGGGGACTGCATGCAGCCAAAGTCCCGCATGAGCTGGGCAGTGCACTTGGTAATGAATGCGCCTCCGAGGCCGAACCGCTCCGTGTAGGTCACGCCATGGTAGCTGTCGTCAGGAGTGGTCAGGCCGGGGAACTTGTCGGCGTGAGCCGTCCAGTCGAAGTTGCCGCTGTCCACGATGCAGCCGCCCAGTGCAGCGGCATGACCGTCCATATACTTGGTGGTGGAGTGGGTGACGATGTCTGCGCCCCACTCAAAGGGACGGCAGTTGACGGGGGTGGCAAAGGTATTGTCCACGATCAGGGGAACGCCGTGGGCATGGGCAGCCCTGGCAAACTTCTCAATGTCCAGCACTGTCAGGGCGGGGTTGGCGATGGTCTCGCCAAAGACGGCCTTGGTGTTGGGCCGGAAGGCAGCGTTCAGCTCTTCTTCCGTGCAGTCGGGATCGATGAAGGTGGTTTCCAGACCCATTTTCTTCATGGTCACGGAGAACAGGTTGAAGCTGCCGCCGTAGATGGCAGAGGAAGCCACGATATGGTCGCCGCATCCGGCAATGTTGAACACGGCCATGAAATTGGCGGCCTGACCGGAGGAGGTCAGCATGGCGGCGGTGCCGCCTTCCAGTGCGCAGATCTTGGCGGCAACGGCATCACAGGTGGGGTTTGCCAGCCGGGAGTAGAAATAGCCGTCGGCTTCCAGGTCAAAGAGCTTGCCCATGTCCTCGGAAGTGGCGTACTTGAAAGTGGTGCTCTGAATAATGGGGATCTGCCGGGGTTCCCCGTTGCCGGGGATATAACCTGCCTGAATGCACAGGGTTTCCGTTCTCAGTTTTTCCATAGAAATCACCTCATGGTTGTTGTCGAAAGATACTATACATTGTAAATGCTGGAAGGACATTTGTCAATGGAAACAAAAAGAGGAAAGCCTTCCCCTCTGGGGAAGGTGGCACCACCGCAAAGTGGGGGGACTGCGCCCGGAATGAGAAGGATTCTCCCACGGCCTAAACGCCCGAAAAAATGCGCATCGCTGTGGCGGTGCGCATTTTTTACGGAGAGTTAGGGATTCGAACCCTAGGTTCCTTTCGGAATCACCAGTTTTCAAGACTGGCTCCTTAAACCACTCGGACAACTCTCCAAAGAAAAATCCCCATACCCCGCATGGGGTACGAGGATCTGGCGGAGTGAGAGGGATTTGAACCCTCGCGCGGCTTTTGACCGCCTACTCCCTTAGCAGGGGAGCCCCTTCGGCCTCTTGGGTATCACTCCGAATCAACAATTATATTTGATTACCGGTGTATTCTAGCACATTTCCGGGACTTTGTCAAGAGGTAACCATATTTTTCCAGAGGAGGTCTTTTCGGAAAAAACAGGAAAAATCAAAAATTTTTATTGCAATCAGAAGATGAATGTAATAAAATAAGTGAGTACATAGCGTGTGGACCTGTGCCAATTCCGGAATGTCCACAAACCCGACCCTGCATGGCAGGGAAATGGAGGTAAGAATATGAAAAAACGATTGTTAAGCGCTTTGCTGGTGCTGTCCATGGTGCTGTCCATGGTTCCCTTCGGTGCACTGGCGGAGGATGTCACGGAGCCGGTAGAAACGACCGCAGCAACGTAGACTACCGAAGCCACGGAAACCACGGCGGCAGCGGAAACCACCGAACCCAGCGCACCGGAGACCACTGCCCCCTCTGAGCCGACCGCAGTGGAAAAGGTGCAGGCATTGATCGATGCCCTGCCGGAAACCGTCACGGCAGAGAACCGGGCAGAAGTGGAAGCACAGCTCACTGCCATTGACGATGCCAAGCTCCCTCTGACTGAGGAAGAGCGGGATGCGCTGGATTTTGGCAAGTACAATGCTGCCATTGCGGCCATCAATGCCATGGATGATATGGCCGGGGCGGAAGTGCCCAAAACGCTTTTAGAAATTCAATACATCACGGCCATTGGCAATGGCGAGGGTAACTGGCTGAATGGTTCACCTTGGGAGGCGAACAGCGAAGACAACAGAATGACGAAAGCCAGTTCTGATGTTTGGGAGATTACATACGAAAACATTGACAAATTTGACAATTATATGGTCAAGTTCGTTTGCAACGGCGAATGGTCGATTCTCAGCTGGGGCAGCGATGGCACTCTTGATTCCACTACGGCTGTTTGTAATGGTGAGAATATCATTTTTGCAGTTGTCCAGAATAACTCCACAGTGAAGCTGGTTTTGGATCTCAGCGGATTTGACTCTGAAACGATGCAAGGGGCTAAGTATTACATCTATGTGAATGGTGTTCAAATCAATGGCAAATCTGCCACCGTGGGCTACACCATCACCTTCGCCCCCAACGGGGGCACCCTGCCTGAGGGTACGTCCACCACTGCCACCACCGATGCAGACGGCAAGCTCGCCACCCTGCCCACTCCCACCAAGTCCGGTTGCTATGCCTTTGTTGGCTGGTACAGTGGCGAGACCAAGTGGAGCACGGATTCGGTTGCTACTGAAAATATCACCCTGACAGCCAAGTGGAGCGACGGTTCCAATGTTACCTCGGAAGAGGAACTGAGAGCCTGTGTCGAAGCGGGAATCAGTAACATCAAGCTGGGTGGCGACATTACGTTGAACTCCACCCTGACCATCTCCGGCAAGTCTCTGACGCTGGATCTGAATGGGCATAAGCTGTCCAGTTCAGCCACTATTACGGTAAGTGTTGGGGCATATGAGGGCTGGACTTTTGTGCCGGGGACGCTGACGGTGACGGACACCGGATCTGGCGGTACAATTGAAAATACGAATACTGATGGCTACTGATGGCTATTGTGTAGTAGTGACAAGTTCTGCATTTACCCTTGAAAACGGAACCTTAAGTGGTAAACGGGGCGTTGTGATGAATGGAATAAGCCCGTCTTTCCAAATGCAGGGAGGCTCTATTGTTGCTACTAATGACGGAGTCTGTACTAGAGGTAACTTCGTCTTTAGCGGTGGAACAATCAGTGGTGGGGGCTATTCCATTTTCGGCAACGGTACTTCGACTTTACAGGGCGGAAGGATTCAATCAGGTGCTGTTGGTTGTGGTG
Source organism: uncultured Oscillospiraceae bacterium (assembly GCA_964468195.1). GTDB lineage: Bacteria > Bacillota > Clostridia > Oscillospirales > Oscillospiraceae > Faecousia. The sequence continues at coordinate 8,928 of CAYXUI010000037.1, forward strand.
ATGGTGTCCAACTTAAGGCGACACTTAGTGAATGTTTTTCTGTAACCTTCAAAAATTCGGACGGTACCTGCTATGCCTTTGCTGTTGTCTCTTTAACTCCGCAGGTCGCCGCCCCCACCACTCCCACTGCCCCCACCGGAACGGTCTTTGCAGGCTGGTACACTGCAGAGGGCGAAAAGTGGGACTTCACCCAGAAAGTAACCCAGGACATGACCCTGACGGCCAAGTTTGAAGCCACCGTAACCACGGAAGCAGAATTGAAGGCTGCTTTGGCTGATGGTTTCACCGATATTCAGCTGAAATCCGATATCACCATGACCGAGGATCTAGTCATCACCCAACAGGACTGGAACTTGGACCTGAATGGCCACACCCTCAGCGGCAGCCAGATCAAGTTCAGCACCGGCAAGATGACTGTGACCGACAGCGTGGGTGGCGGCAGCGTGAACAATTCCATTGCTCTGACCAACGCTACCCTCAGCGGTACGGTGTTTCAGGGTTTTGTAAACTGTGTGATGAGCACCATCGATGGCGGTGCCTTCTACGGTCAGGTGAATCTGATCACCGGCAGCGATGTGAAGAACGGCCTGTTCTATGCCCAGAATGCTTTCGGCACGGCAACCACCACCGGTAAGCAGGTCGCGTTTCAGCTGAACGGTTCCTTCCTGTACATGCAGGTGACCACCGGAACCGTCGCCGAACCGGAGGTCGCCAAGACCGGCTATACCTTCACCGGCTGGTGCCAGGATGCCGGGTGCAAGGGGGACAAGTGGGACTTTACCAAGCCCGTCAGCGGGAACATGACCCTCTATGCAACGAAGACGGTCAAAACCTACACCATCACCTATGACAAGGGGGCCGACGATGCCACCGGAACCATCGAAAACGGCACCAAGGAATACGGCAAGGACTTCACCCTGAATATGGCCACCTACTCCCGGAAGGGCTATGTTCAGGTGGGCTGGAAGGGCTCGGACGGTAAGACCTATACCGGCGGCGCTGTTTATCCGGACAATGCGGACCTGACGCTGACGGCCATTTGGGAAGAAGTGAACAGTTTTACCGTCCCCTTCACCAAGACCGTCAAGCAGAGCGGCTCCACCAAACCCGGCAAGGCCACCTTCAGCCTGTACATCTGCGGGATCGAAAAGCTGCCCAGTGCGTCCGGGGATATCGACTGCACCGGACGTGTGGATATCAAGGGCACCGGCGACTTTACCGGAGAGCTGACCATTTCCGGTTCCCGGAAACTGGTATGGGCTATGCTGGAAAACGGCATCTACATCCGGGAGTGGGACAGTGA
>CAYXUI010000037.1:10330-17102 GCA_964468195.1 uncultured Oscillospiraceae bacterium
AACTGGTATGGGCTATGCTGGAAAACGGCATCTACATCCGGGAGTGGGACAGTGAGATGGATAACTGGACCTATGACGACAGTGTCTATTTCCTCCGGCTGAACCAGTATGATGACGGCTACCAGCTGGATGTCTACGATGCTACCGCAAAAACCGTGGGTCAGTCCATGGTTTTCAGCCACGGCAACAAGACGGTGAAGATGACATTCACCAACACCTACGGAACGACCACCACCACGGCGGACAGTTCCAACCCCAAGACCGGCGACAACATTTCCGTTGCTGTGGCAACTCTGATCCTGAGCACCATGGCACTGGTTGCCATCCTGCCCCGGAAAAAGCGGATCTAAATCCAACAGAATAGAAAAAGGGTGCAACCTGCTTTCAACAGGTTGCACCCTTTTTGCATGTGGGAAATTCCGGTCATGGGTCACCGGGAGGCAATTTGTGCCTGGGAATCGGGGCTGCCGGTTGGCTGCCGGATACATAATCTGCGATGGCCTGGTTTTTCTCCAGCCATTGCTGCATGTTCTCCAGCGTTTCCTCTACCCAGAAGGCGAAGGTGGCAAAGGGGATCACCCTGGCGATCCAGGGAAATCTTGCCACAAACAGATCATATACGCTGCGCAGTTTCAGATTTCCCGTGCCGCTGCCGAATTGCTTCTCTGCTTCGGTCACGGCAAAAAGCAGCCATTCTTTTACCTGCCGGACCTGCACGTCCGAAGGTTGCCGGAAGAACCGGACCAGCTGAAACAGAGCCGTCGCAAGCAGGAGCGTGCCCCCAAAGAGTATGTAATGGTTTAAATTCATGATTTCCTCCTCAGTGTCTGTGATAAGCTTCCAGGTCGCCGATGCGGTGATTGATGACCCGGATCTGTTCTTCCGCCACAGGCATGCGCCGGGCAAAGTTGTTGTGCTCCCGGACTTCCCGGGTCAACTCGTCAACTTTGGTCTCCATAATGGCCTGGGCCCTGTTGTTGCTGATGGCCACCCCGGCCAGAGTCACGCCCCCTGTGATCAGAGCGGTCACGATGGTTTCGATCATGGTATCGTCTCCTCTGTCAAAGAACATCCATATGCAGATAGCTGCCGTCGATGGCATAGGCATACCGGATTTCCGGCAAACACTGCACATAAGCCAAAACGGTGGCAGGGGAGAGCCCCTGAACAGAAAAATCCATGGCTTTGCCGCTTAAGTGCCGGGAATTGGACACGCCGCCGACCTGGGCATTATGGGCGGTGCAGCGGACGCCGGAAGAAACCAGAATGGGCCTTCCGAAATGTTCCCGCAGCCTGTCTGCTGCCTTGACCAGCATTTCCGCCGGCTCCACCGGGAAACCGCTGCATTTTCCGCAGGGACAACGGAACTCCTGCCGACGGAAATATTGGACGGCATCCCAGAAAGTTTTGCCGGATGCCTGCTTTGCCATGCCACAGGCAACGGCGTGGATCAACGCGTTCCGGGTGGCATCTCCGGCAATGCCGTCAGGGTCCAGATCCACATCTTTCTGGAATGCTGTGCAGGCATCTGTGCTCAGGGGACCCCAGATGCCGTCGACGGTACCGGTGTAGTAGCCCAGATAGGCCAGAAGATGCTGGACCTGGTCAATGGTCATCCCGGGTCCCTCCGATCAGGATCGCTGTAAGCATGGCTCCGGCAAAAGCGGATACGGGGATGATCCACAGTAAATGCAATGCGTTTATCATATTGTCCTCCTTACTCAAGCCAGATCTGGGTTGCCCGTGCCGAAAATTTACCGGTACTTGATGGTGTGCCGATGCACAGTGCAACATATATGGACGTGGTGACACCGGAAATATCAACAGACAGCTCCTTGGAACCAGAGAAAGAGCTGTACTGGGATTTGGCGGACATACCATCACCATCCACTTCCGTGGTAGAGGACAGGCCCCACCAAATGGAATTGCCGCTGTCAACTTTCATAGACGCATTGGTCAGGGCTATTTTCAGCGTCTTGTAGCCCGAAACATTGATTTTGTTTTTACTGCGGAACATGGCGTAAGCATCGGCCCCGGCTGTCAGCTGCAAATAGGTACCCTTGTCTGTCATGGTAGCCTCGTCCTGATCGTCATCCGCAGTCCATGTATACCCGCTGACAGCACCATTGTCGTACAGATACAGGGAGTAAGACAGCGTGACGCTTTCCGCCTGACCGCTGGTGGTGATGGATACAGATTTACTTGCCGTGCTGGAACCGGATACGGCCTTAATTGTCCAGGTTCCTGCATTGGGAATGTCGAAGGTATCCCTGCCGGTGGTGGTCGTGGCTGTCAGTGTGGTCGTACCATCGGAACAGGTCACAGTCGAACCGGCAGGATAGGTGACGGAAATGGTTGCCGAGAAGAAAGCTATGGTCACTGCGTAATCCGTCACGATCGTTACGGTGCCGGTAGAAACCTGGGAACCGTTGGAAACGGTGACGGTCCAGGTGCCGGCGGAAAGGCCGGTGAAAACTGCCGTACCATCGGCATCAGCTGATTTGGACCTGGTGTTGCCATCCATGGAAACGGTGACGGTGGCCCCGGCGGGGGCATGCACGGTCAAATTGCTGCCGGCGCCGTTTGTGCTGCCGGAACCGCGGTTACCATACAAAAAAGCCTGTCCCATTATCGGTTCACCTCCACTTGAATGGGAATGTTCACCCCGGGTTTTGCATCAAAGCAGGTAAAGAGAATACTGCCTGCCGCTGCTTCTGCCTTGCTCACAGCTGCCCATGCTTCCTGCTGGGCCAGAGCGGTGGCTATGTCCCCGTCGTAGACTGGCGCGATGTGGGGCAGATCGGAGGCAAGGATGTTGCTGCTGATCAGCGACAGGGTATAGGGCCCGCTGCCGGACCAACCGGAAGTGATGAGGGTTTTCTGAATGGTCACATGTTTGGAATCTACGTACTCCTTGGTGACATCGCTGCTCAGGCCGGGTTCTCCCTGGGGCCCTGCGGGACCGGGATCTCCCTGATCCCCCTTGGGGCCCTGAGGTCCTGCCGGACCGGTTGCACCGGTGAAGGCGCCGCTTTCCAGCATCTGGCTGACCTGATCGGACAGTGCCTGCTTCATCCATTGCAGCCAGTTCACATAGTCCTCGGAGCGGAGAAGCCCGGCAGCGGGATTTTCGGAGACGTGGATAAACAGGGAAAAGGTGCCGAGAATTTCTTCTCCCATTGTCAGTTCCAGCTGCGCTTCCACCGTGCCGGGAACCGTGAGCATCTGCGGTACCAGCTGGATGGTGACGGTGTTACCCTCGGCTGACCAGGCAGAATTTCCGTCGGGCATGGTATCATAGTAGCCCCGGGTGCCGTCCCGCTTGCGGTAGCGCATGGCCATGGAGGCTCCCCCCGGCAGGACAAATGGGCTGCCGGAAGCATACAGACTCAGCTCTAGACAGCGGGTATTCTGATCCCCCTGAACGGCGTAAACCGTCAGTGGCATGGATGGGCGGATCAGATCGGTGCGAATTTTTGTTGTGGTTATCATATTACATCCCTCCAACCTTAGTGCTCTGACAAGGGAAAAAAGTTCCGGAAAATTCGCCCTGTGGATTGCCCCTTGACTTGCTAAAAATGCGTGTTATGATAGCATTAGTGTTAAAGAAGGAAGTGTTCCCATGTTCAAGTTTTTGCAGGAAGAAAAAATCGAACCGGAGCTGCTGCGGGGGTTGGAAGCGTTCCGGCAGGAAAATTCCCTCCCGGAGGAAATGCGGCAGCGTATCCCACAGCCCCGGTTCTGCTATTACGGAAAAGAAATCTGGGAGCAGGCGCTGGCAGCCCTGCTCAGCGGGAAGAACCTGCTGCTCACCGGCGGTAAGGCCACGGGCAAAAATGTTTTGTCGGAAAATCTTGCCATGGTCTTTGGCCGTCCCAGCTGGAATGTGTCCTTCCATGTGAATGTGGATGCAGCAGGACTCATCGGCATGGATACCTTTGAAGATGGTCAGGTGCGTTTCCGCCCCGGTCCGGTGTACCAGTGTGCCCAATTTGGTGGCTTTGGCATTCTGGACGAGATCAATATGGCAAAAAATGAAGCCCTGGCGGTGCTCCATTCCGCACTGGACTTCCGTCGGGTCATCGATGTGCCGGGCTATGACCGGATCCCCATGGATAACGCCACCCGGTTCATCGCCACCATGAACTACGGCTATGCCGGCACCCGGGAGCTGAATGAAGCCCTGGCCTCCCGGTTCGTGGTGATCCAGATGCCCACCATCACCCAGGAGAATCTGGAAAAATTGCTTGCAACCCATTTCCCTGGCCTGAAGAAAAAATACCGCAGTCAGTTCGCCCAGATGTTCTTCGAGCTGCAAAAGAAATGCGAAAGCGCGGAAATTTCCACCAAGGCCCTGGATCTGCGGGGACTGATGGATGCGCTGGATCTGATCCGCATCGGCATCCCTGCCGGAGCGGCCCTGGACATGGGCATTACCAACAAGGCCTTTGACAGCTATGAACAGGGCCTGATCCGGGATGTGACGGCCCTGCGTATCTCCCCCAAGCTGACCCGGCGGGAACTGTTTGAGGATTGAGCCATGCTGACACAGCATTACACCGCCCAGCAGCGGCGGGCGCTGAATCAGATCTGGACGGCGGCAGGGGAGTATGGGTTTGATCCCCTGTTTCTGTCCATGGATACCTCCGGAAGCCCGGAGCGGTACATGAACTGTATCGTGGGCTGTGTCCGGAAATGGTACGGCGAGGAAATGCCCAAGCGGCTCTTTGCCGCCTGGGAAGATGACCGGCGGCAGGGACTATTGGACGATCTTGCCTGGCTGGCCCTGGAAAATGCCGTCTATCAAAAGGAACTGCCTCACCGTCCGGTGCTGGAAGAGGAGCGGAAGGCCTACGCTTTGAATTTCTTTGAGCAGGAATACAAGCTGTCCAAGCAGGAGTGGTGGTCGAAAAATCCCCTGGATTACACCATGCAGACTGCCCGGTGGCGCAGTGTCCTGGGCCGACGGGAGCCCATGATGTCCCCGTCGGAGCGGCGGTTGCGGGATGCACTCCTGTGCAGCGGGGAACTGGATGGGGATGCTTTGGAAAAAGCCATTCTGGCGGCCTTTGCGGAAGCAAAAATTTTTGACGGCAAGATCCAGGCCAAGCCGTCCCGGGTGATCCATCTCCGGGGCCGTTGGGCGAACCTTTTGGCAAAGCACCTGCCCAACCGGATGATGCGCAACGATGTGCTTCAGTTAGGTCAGAACGATTTGGCTGCCGGAAACGGAACGCTGGATCTTCGCCGGGTAAAGCCGAAACTGCGGGAAAATATTCTTGCCGACCGGCAGTATATCGAAACCTGCTTTGGCCCCTCATTGTACCCGCCGGAACAGCTGGCAGTGGCGGAGAATGCCCTGTGTACGGGAAATCATTTCGGTTGCCATCTGTGGATCTCCTCCGGTGTTCCGGATCCGGAAAATGCCCGGACCACGGAAGCGAAGCATATGGCCCAGGAGGCAGCCCAGCAGTGCAAACGGAACCGGGAAGCCTACAGCCGGGACAGCCATCTGTATAACAATGCCATTTTGCGGCTGACGGAGCAGATCCGCAGCTGCATCCAGGTCCACAGCCTGACGGATCAGGAGCGTTCCCGCAGCGGTCGATTGGACGGTACCCGGGTCTGGCGGGCGGCGGTATTGGAGGATGCCAGCGTCTTCACCCGGGAAGTCACTACGGATCAGCCGGGATTGTCTGTTGACTTGCTGCTGGATGGTTCCGCTTCCCGGATGCACTGTCAGGAAGCTCTGGCGGCCCAGGGGTATGTGCTGGCGGAGAGCCTGGGCCGTTGTGGCGTGCCCGTGCGGGTCAGCAGCTTTTGCAGCATCCGGGGTTATACGGTGCTGCGGATATTGAAAGAATTCGGGGATAAGCACGGAAACCGGAAAATATTCAACTACTTTTCCGCCGGATGGAACCGGGACGGTCTGGCACTCCGATTGGCAGGAGAACAGATGCGCCACGCCCCGGAGGGGCGCCATCTGCTGCTGATTCTGACGGATGCCAGCCCCAACGACAGCCAGCGGATCCCGGCAGGGGAGGGAAGTCCCTTTGGCCGGGCATATGAAGGCCCCATTGCCGTGATGGAAACGGCAGAGGAAGTCCGGGCTCTGCGCCGCCAGGGTATCCGGGTAGGTGCCATCTTTATGGGACACGATGCCTCTGCCACCGACGCAAAAACCATCTACGGAAAAAGTCTGGTGCGCATTGCCGGTATCGATCAGTTTGCCAATGCTGCCGGTACCCTGATCCGTCAGGAGATCCAGAGCTTTACAGAGTGAAATGTCGAAAAGCTTACCCGGACTCCGGAACCGGATAAAGTAACGGGGTTCCGGTGGTGATCATATCATATTTTTTCTGCGTACAGGCTCGGAATGATGTGGTTTTCAGACAGACAAAAAAGCTGTTGCCAGAAGGCAACAGCTTTTTCTCTTTATAGGGAGGGAAAATTATCTCTGGATACGGCCGGAACCGTCGCCGCCGGCCAGCTTCTCCACTTCGGGAACGGTGACCATGTTGTAGTCGCCGCCGATGGAGTGCTTCAGAGCGGAAGCAGCAACAGCGAATTCCACAGAGTCCTGGGTGGACTTGCCGGACAGCAGGGCATAGATCAGGCCGCCGCCGAAGGAGTCACCGCCGCCAACGCGGTCGATGATGTGCAGGTCGTACTTCTTGGAGAAGCAGTACTCGTCGGAAGCCACATCGTACAGCATGGCGCTCCAGCCGTTGTCGAAAGCGGAGTGGCTTTCCCGCAGGGTGATGGCAACCTT
>CAYXUI010000038.1:0-16458 GCA_964468195.1 uncultured Oscillospiraceae bacterium
ATACGCACGTTCTCTACTCAAATCACACCCGAGCCCGGCTCGTAGACCTTCCGGGACGGATGGGCGCCTAATCAGGCAGCCAGAGCAACAGTTCTGTTGTCAGTTAAATTTAAAAGATTGCCCGTTTTATCGTGGCCAGGCGCCACGGCCCGCTATTCCAGCCTCACTACCCCCGTCGAAACCAGTACGGCCCCGAATACAGTTGATAGTTTTGGAAAGTCACTGTCATTGGGAACCAGTCCGAGGAATGGTTCCCAATGACAGGAATTGCTTTAGAAACGGCCGTAGGGATCGGGGAGCTTGTTGGGCTCGGGGTAGGTCTCACCCTTGGTGTCCACGGTGATGGAAGCAATCTTCTGCTCTTCTACAGGACGGTCGTTGCGGCCGGTGCGGGTGGCGGCGATGGCATCCACCACATCCATGCCGGAAGTGACCTTACCAAAGGCGGCGTACTGGCCGTCCAGGTGCTTGGCGTCCTGGTGCATGATGAAGAACTGGCTGCCTGCGGAGTTGGGGGACTGGCTTCTTGCCATGCTCAGAACGCCGCGCTTGTGCTTCAGGTCATTTTTGATGCCGTTAAAGAAGAACTCGCCCTTGATGCAGTAGCCGGGGCCGCCCATGCCGGTGCCCTCGGGGCAACCGCCCTGGATCATAAAGCCGGGGATGACCCGGTGGAAGATCAGGCCGTCATAATAGTTGTGATTGCACAGGTCGATGAAATTGTAGACGCTCTGGGGTGCCCGCTCGGGGTACAGCTCGCCTTCGATGACACCGCCGTTTTCCATGGTGATCTTAAAAGTAGGATTTGCCATTATCGTAATCTCTCCTTCATAGCCCGGTCGATCTGGCGCTTCATGTCCCGTTCTGCCGCGGCTTGTCGTTTGTCGTACAGTTTCTTGCCTTTGCACAGTCCCACGTTGACCTTCACCCGGCTACCCTTGAAGTAAACGGACAGGGGGATCAGGGCGAAACCGTCCTGCTTGACCTTGCCGTAGAGCCGCATGATCTCCCGCTTGTGCAGCAGCAGACGGCGGGGACGGCGGGGATCCACGTTGAAGCGGTTACCGTGGTCATAGGGGGAAATGTGCATCTGGTTCAGGATCATTTCGCCGTCTTTGATACCGCACCAGGCGTCTTTCAGATTCAGGGTACCGGCCCGGATGGATTTAACTTCCGTGCCCACCAGCTCAATACCGGCTTCCAGTTCTTCTTCCACGAAGTATTCGTGATAGGCCTCCCGATTCCGGGCAACAACTTTGATACCTGCTTTTTCCAGACGGCTCACCTCCTGACCAGTTTTTCTAATGTACATTATACCATGGTTGTCAAGGGGATCAAACGGTGATTTCCAGCAGATTTCCCCCGAAAATCTCCACACAGCTTTCGTAATATCTGTCCCCGGTGGTGCGGGGGCCGCTAAGGATGGGATAGCCATCATCTTTCAGCCGGGCGGTGAGGGCGTCCACCGCATCTTTGCTGCCGACGGCAAAGGCGATGTGGGCGTAGCCAAATCGATTGGGGAGATCCGGCTGAAGCCCGGGCTTGTGCATCAGTTCCAGTCGGGAGCCTTCCGGGAAGGTGAGAAAATAGGAGCGAAAATTGGTGTTGGGATTGTGATAGCCTGTATTGGCAGAGGCAGAAAAGTAGGTAACGAAAAATTGCTTTGCTTCTTCCAAATCGGAAACATACAGGGCGACATGTTCGATTTTCATATGACTTCCTCCGGAAACAAAAAGTCTTCTAATTCTTTGGGAGAATCGAAGGAAAAATCACAGAGCCTGCGCATTTCTCCGGCGATCTCCGGGTATTCCTTCCGGCCCCAGGCGGCGAAGGCAATGGGGACGGAAACCTTGGAGGCCATTTCCCAGGCGGGCTTCATGTCGTCCACCACCAGCAACTGCTCCCGGGGCAGATGGAAGCGGGACAGGATATCCTCCAGGGCAAAGGAACTGGGCTTGCGCTTTTCCTCCGGGAGATCCCAGCTGTAGATGGCATCGGGTTCGATGCCGAAATGCTGGCGGTAGTCCCGGAGAATATTCTGGTCGCTGGAATGGGATACCACGCAAATCAGACCGCCCGCTCCTTTCTGGCGGCGAATAATGTCACCAATGCCGGGGAAGGGGGCAGGGACGTGGTCCATGATGTAGCCTTGCCAGCCTTCGTATTCGTCTATGAGTTCCTGCTCCGTAAAGCCGTACCACTTTCGGCACATATCCGCAAACCCCAGATGGCAGCAGCCGGAAATGTACTGCTCCATGGTGATGGTAGCCCTGGGGCGGAACTCGTTTAAGATATATTGAAAATAGGGGAAATTTACGGTGGCTTCACTCTGGACCACGGTATCATCGTGATCCAGCACCAGACAGGGATAACGTAACATAGTCAAAACCTCCGGGTATCCATCAGAAAAGGGACACAGTCACAGTGTTGTGGGGATTTGGGGTCATAGTAGAGAATAATGTTCTCGCCCACCTGGGGGCAACGATACTGACAGGATACCCAACGCTTTCCCGTGTAGGCAGTGCCGTCTACGGAATAGGTAAATGTGATATAGTGGGAAAAACGGGTGTTGCTTTCGTTGGGATACAGCCGCACCGGTTTTTTGATGACATACAGGTAAGATCGGCGCACAGAGGTAACGGTTCCGGTGACGGAACAGCCCTGGTCAGCGATTTTACGGTTGGAAATGCCGAAAAGAGAAAACAAATTCACACAAATCCCTCCTTTTGCTTTATTATACCATAGCTTTCCAACTGCCGCAACGGAAAAAATCCTTGCTATATACGAACAATTGTGCTATAATAAAACAAAAGTTTGGGAGGTGCGGGAATATGGAGCAGCGGATACAGCCGGTGGATGTGATATCCATGTGCAGCGCCTCCGGGGAGATCCGGCCATTGCGGCTGCGGATGGAGGATGAAGACCATCAGCTGCTCCGGGTGGATATTGACGAGATCCTCAGCTGCAAGGAAGTGCAGTTCGTGGGAATCGAAGCAAAAATCTTCCTGTGCCGGGCTATGGTGCAGGGGAAACAGTGGCTCTTTGAGCTGCGTTACACCATCCGTACCCACTCTTGGTGTCTGCTGCGGAGGGTATACTGATGACAAATCGTGTGATTTTTCATGTGGATGCCAATTCTGCATTTTTAAGCTGGAGTGCCGCCTATCGGGTGAAGGTGCTGGGGGAGAAACAGGATCTGCGGGAAATTCCCTCCGTGGTGGCGGGGGATAAGGCCTCCCGGCACAGTATCATTCTGGCAAAATCCACCCCGGCGAAAAAATATGGCATCCAAACCGGGGAACCCCTGTTTCAGGCCATGGAGAAATGCCCTGATCTGGTGGTGATCCCGCCGGATTATGAATTGTATGTCCGGGCATCCCGGAGTTTCGTGGAACTACTGGGGCAGTTCAGCCCGGTGGTGGAGCAGTATTCCATCGATGAAGCCTGGGTGGATATGACGGGCACCGAACGGCTCTGGGGTTCTCCCCGGCTGGCAGCGGAACGAATGCGGTTGCGGATTTATGAAGAACTGGGATTTACCGTGAATGTGGGCATTTCCTCCAACAAATTGCTGGCAAAAATGGCGGGGGATTTTGAAAAGCCCAACAAGGTTCACACCCTGTTTCCGGAGGAAATGCCGGAAAAATTCTGGCCCCTGCCGGTACGGGATCTCTTTTTGGTGGGGGCGGCCACGGAGCGGAAACTAAAGCAGATGGGGCTGTCCACCATTGGGGATCTGGCCCATGCGGACGGTGCTTTGTTGCGCAGGCGGCTGGGGAAGCATGGGGAGACCATCTGGCATTTTGCCAATGGCCGCAATGCCGATGCCGTGGCACCGGAACCGGCAGAAAACAAGGGCTATGGCAACTCCGTCACCACGGCTCAGGATGTGACCAGCATCCCGGCGGCCAATGCGGTGCTGCTAAGTCTGTGCGAAACCGTGGCGGCCCGGATGCGGCGGGACGGGAAATGGGGCAACTGTGTCAGCATTCACCTGCGCACCAACGAATTTAAGCATTTTTCCCACCAGAAGATGTTGCTGGGTGCCACCAATATCACCATGGAACTGTACCGGGCGGCCTGTGAACTGTTTGCGGAAAGCTGGGATCGGGTCACCCCTCTGCGGCAACTGGGGGTACAGGTGACCCGACTCAGTGACGAGCCTTACCAGCAATACGACCTGTTTTCCGGCCTGAGCCCGGAGCAGTTTGAAAAGAAACTGCGGCTGGACGAAACGGTGGATGCCCTCCGGGACAAATTCGGGGAAGACATTCTGTGCCGGGGAAAATTCGCCAACACTTCGGAAAATCACATGGCAGGCGGCCTCCACAAAGCCCGGCGTACCGGTATCACAAAGCCGATTCCCAAGGAATTTTGAGTGGAAAAATCAAAGCAAATGGGTTACAATAGGGAAAAACGCCGGGGAGGAAGGCATATGAACATCGTTACCTTTTATAACTGTGACCCTAAGGATGCCCCCAAAACCACCATGCCCGCCCACCTGGGGGCCAATGCCCTCATCACCTGCCGGGGAAAGCTTCTGCTGGAGCGCCGCCGGGATTCGGACACCTGGGGACTGGTAGGGGGCGGCTGCAAAAAATGGGAGACCGGCCGCCAGGCAATTGCCCGGGAGGTCTATGAAGAACTGGGGCTTCGGATCCCACAGGAGAGATTCACCAAGCTGGCAGTTTACGACAATCCCGGCCGGATCGCCGCCTACCGGGATGGCAGCATTTGGCGGATGGTCATTGTGCTCTATGGGCTGGAACTGCCGGAGGAACCGGTGTTGCGGCTCAGCAGCGAATCCAAAGAAGCTCGGTTTTTCACCCGGGAGGAAGCAAAGCACTTGCAGATCCCGGTGACCCATGCAGATATCGTCTGGGAATGGTTTACGGAAAAAGAAGCACAGTGCTGAAAAACGAATCGTATAATTGTTAAAAAATATACAATTTTTCGTTTTATACTTGTATATTCCCAAAAACTGTGATATTATAAGCACCGACGGCGCAGTATCCTAGTCGGAGTGACCATTTTCCAGGAAGGGCCTAAAAATCCTTTGAAGGGCACATCGATGAAGTCCCTGGTGTCTGCTTGTTACGCCCAGTTTCGGGTGGATGCTGGGGGTTAAGGATCCCGGGCGCGCGCCAATGGCATGGCGCATACGACCCGGCTTCCGTGGAGACCCGGTATTGTGCGACGACGGTGAAGAACCCCGTAACGGGGCCCCGATCGCGTACGGGCCGGGTATGAACCTGCAAGGCGGTGCACAGAATCGTGTGCTGCGTGCAGCGTAGCCTGCCTTGCGTGGGCATGTGGGGAAAGAAGACAGGCACCTGGCAGTTATGGCCATAACCGCTGGCGCTAACGCATCTGGAAACCATGCTTGCAAAAGAGGCTAAGATCATGACTCACTTTGTCGTGGAAAACACCTAGGCTGTCTTAACAGGGGCAGACAGGGGATTACAGTACGGTCTAAGTGGCAATCGGGTACCCATTATCCCGGCAACGTTTGGGCTGAGGGATCAAATGGAAACGGCCTGTTCGGCAACGGCAGGTTCCCTCCGGTGAAAAACAACCCGACCTAAGCCGTAAGATTTATCCTGTCTGCTGCCGTCCTCTCTTAAAAACATTACCATCTCAGAAGGAGAATATTCGTGGCCAAAACGGACCCGGAATCTATCAAACAGGAAAAAAGGAAGACGATCAAATGGGTCGTTACTATCTTCTTGACAACTATTCTGATCTCCGGTGCAATTTCCCTTGCGTCGGATGCCGTGATGGAAAACAGCTCGGTGGCGGTGGCCTTCGGGATCTTGTTTGCCATCATTCTGGTGGGTATTATTTTTGATATTATCGGCATGGCAGTGGCTTCGGCAGACGAAAAGCCCTTCCATTCCATGGCGGCCCGGAAAGTTCCCGGTGCGCAGGAGGCCATCCGGCTGCTGCGCAACGCCGAGCGGGTCAGCTCCATTTGCAATGATGTGGTAGGTGATATCTGCGGCGTCGTGTCCGGCAGTGCGTCCGCTACCATTGCGGCGCTGATCGTGGCCGGTGGCAACTTCCGCTGGCCGGAGGTGCTGTCGCTGGTGATGTCCGCACTGGTTGCGGGCCTGACCGTAGGCGGCAAGGCCATCGGCAAGACCTTTGCGGTGAATTCCTGCACCCAGATCGTCCATATGGTGGGCCGGGGGATCCATATGCTGAAGGGACTTACCAAAAAGAAAAAGAAACGTTAGGTTGTGGCACCATGAAAATCTTACAGACAATCAACGGCCATGACGACTTGCTGCACCTGAGCAATCAGGAGCGGACTCAGCTTTGCGGGGAGATCCGGGAATTCCTGATCTCCCACGTTTCCAAAACCGGCGGCCATTTGGCCGGTAATTTGGGGGCGGTGGAGCTGAGTGTTGCCATTGAGACCGTTTTTAATACGAAGGTAGACCGTCTGGTTTTTGACGTCGGTCATCAGTCTTATGTGCATAAGCTGCTGACGGGTCGCCAGGCGGATTTTGCACGTCTGCGGCAATACGGTGGCCCTTCCGGTTTTCCCAAGCCGGAGGAGAGTGATACCGATGCTTTTGTGGCAGGACATGCTTCCAGTTCTGTCTCCATTGCCCTGGGTATGGCCCGGGCCAGAACACTGCAAAAGCAGAATTATCAGGTGGTCAGCGTCATTGGCGACGGTGCCTGCACCGGCGGCATGGCCTATGAGGGCCTGAATGATGCTGCTGTCAGTGGAGAACCCATGGTGGTGATTCTGAACGACAATGAAATGTCCATCGGGAAAAATGTAGGTGGCCTGTCCCGGCATTTGTCCAAAGTGCGTTCCAGTGACAATTATCTGGATGCCAAGCGGACTTACCGGCAAATCGTCAAAAAGCTCCCGGGAGGCGAAAGCCTTTACGAAGCCACCAGCCGTCTGAAAAACCGGATGAAGCGCTTTTTGCTGCCCGGTACTATTTTTGAAAACATGGGATTTACCTATCTGGGACCGGCGGACGGACATGATCTGCCGGGGCTTATCTCCCTGCTTGCCGCAGCCCGGGATCTAAAAGAACCGGTGCTGGTCCATGTGGTGACCCGGAAGGGTACCGGCTATTCCTTTGCGGAGGAGGATCCTGCCAAATTCCACGGTATTGGCCCCTTTGATCCGGAAACTGGCAAGACCCTGGCGCCCAGGAAGAAAAGTTACTCCGACAGCTTTGGCGAAACCATGCTGGAATTGGCCGAAAAAAATGACAAACTCTGCGCCATTACAGCGGCCATGCCCGGTGGCACAGGATTGCTGAAATTCCAGAATGCCCATCCGGAGCGTACTTTCGATGTGGGCATTGCCGAGGAACATGCCGTATCCATGGCCGGTGGTCTGGCAAAACAGGGCATGGTTCCTGTAGTGGCCCTGTATTCCACTTTCCTGCAACGTAGCTATGACCAGATCATGCAGGATATTGGCCTTATGCAACTGCATGTGGTGCTGGCCATTGACCGGGCCGGTCTGGTGGGGGACGATGGTCCCACCCATCATGGCGTGTTCGATATTGGATTTTTGCGGCAGGTGCCGGGAATGCGGATTTTGACCCCTGGTTCCCTGACAGAGCAGCAGGACATGCTCCGCTGGGCGATTCAGGAGTGCACCGGCCCTGTGGCCGTCCGGTATCCCAGAGGTACGGAGAGATCTTATCACGATTCTGCATGGCAGGGCATGGACGGAGAACTGGTGAAGGTTCAACGTCAGGGCAGGGATCTTACCCTGCTGACTTACGGTTCTACCCTGGAAAATGCCATGGAAGCTGCAGAAATCCTGGCGCAGAAGGGCATCGAGGCAACCGTACTGCGGCTGCTCACCGTTTCTCAGCTGCCCATGGAAGAAATCGTGGGGAAACTGTCTGCCAACCGCCTGTTGATCACGGTGGAAGAAGTCATGTCCGGCTCCGGCATCCGGGAGGAACTGGGCTGGAAGTTGGCGAAACGCCTGCCGGGACTGAGAACCGAGGGCCTGGATCTGGGGAACGATTTTGTGCCCCACGGATCTTTGAAAGAACTATATCATCATTGCGGCTTGGATGGCGCGTCCATTGCCGCATTTGCAGAGGAGGCACTGGGCAGATGAAGGTAAAGAAGAGACTGGATGTACTGTTGACGGAGCAGGGCTATGCGGAGAGCCGGGCCAAGGCCCAGGCCATCATTATGAGCGGACAGGTCTATGTCAACGGCCAGAAGGCGGACAAGCCCGGAGTCTCCTACGAGAAAACCGTGGAGCTGGAAGTCCGGGGGGCAGTCTGTCCCTATGTCAGCCGTGGCGGTTTGAAACTGGAAAAGGCCCTGCGGGACTTCGGCGTGAAGCCCGTGGGCTATGTATGCAGCGATTCCGGTGCATCCACCGGCGGTTTCACGGACTGCTTGCTGCAACAGGGAGCCAAAAAGGTATTCGCCATTGATGTGGGTTATGGCCAGCTGGACTGGAAGATCCGCTCCGATGACCGGGTGGTGGTCATGGAACGCACCAATATCCGCTATGTCACCCCGGAAGATCTGGGAGAACCCCTGGATCTGTCTGTGGTGGATGTGAGTTTTATTTCCCTGAAGATCGTGCTGCCTGCCATCAAGGCACTGCTGAAGCCTACCGGGCAGGTACTGTGTCTTATCAAGCCCCAGTTTGAGGCGGGGAAGGAAAAAGTGGGTAAGAAGGGCGTCGTCCGGGAAAAGTCCACCCATAGGGAAGTGCTGGATCATTTTGTGGCACTGGCAGGGGAACTGGGCTTCAAAATCCTGGGCCTGACCTTCTCCCCTGTAAAGGGTCCGGAGGGCAATATTGAATTTTTGGGCCACCTGAGTCTGGATGACGTGGCAGGCATTACTCCGGACACGGCTCTGGTGGTAGAGCAGGCCCATGAAACACTGGACAAGGGAGCGGCACAATGAAAAATGTGATCCTTACCCCCAATCCCTACCGGGATAAGAATTTTCATACCGTCCGGGCGGCTATGCAGATTTTGCGGGATTCCGGGCTGAATCCCCGGCTGTGCCTGCCCTTTGAAGTGGATCGGTCTTATGACCTGCCCCGGGATCTGCGGTTTTCCCGGCTGGAGCGGGAACTGCCCAATGCGGAAATGGTGATCTGCTTCGGCGGTGACGGTACCATTTTACACATGGCCAAAACCGCCACACGGAAGGGGATCCCCATTCTGGGCGTGAACATCGGCACCATGGGCTTTATTGCGGAGCTGGAAAGTACCGAACTGGACAAGCTGGCCCTCCTTGCCAAGGGGGAATATACCCTGGACAACCGGATGATGCTGGATGTGACGGTGCAGCGGGACCGGGATATTATTTTCCACGACATCTGCCTGAATGATGTGGTGGTGACCAAGGGGGCTGTGGCCCGGATTGTCCATCTGGCGGTGAAATGCGACGGCGTTACCGCCATGCAAAGCGGTGGCGATGGCATCATCGTCTCCACGCCCACCGGTTCCACGGCCTACAGCTTTTCCGCCGGTGGTCCCATTGTGGAGCCGGATGCAAAAAATATTATCATTACCCCCATCTGCGCCCATGAAGTGGGCAGCCGCTGCATCGTAGCCTCCGACAAGCGGACGGTGACGGTGGAGATGGTGCAGAATGCCCGGCGCAATGCCTACCTGTCTGTGGACGGTGGCCGTGCCGTCCGGTTGAACATGGGGGATGTGGCGACCATTAAAAAATCCAGTCTGGAAACCAGACTGGTTCGGCTGAAGGACCGCAGTTTTTACGACGTGGTCAGTGCAAAATTCCAGAAGTGAGGGGAATGACTGTGAAATCGAAACGACAGGCTAAAATTATGGAGATCATTTCCACCACCAATGTGGAAACCCAGGAGCAGCTCCTGGCCCTGCTTCAGGAAGCGGGCTTTACCAGCACCCAGGCCACCATTTCCCGGGACATTAAGGAACTGCGGATCGTTAAGGAACTGACCAGCTTTGGCACCTACCGCTATACCACTGCAGCCCGGGAGGTACCCAGCACCTTTACCGGAAGACTGAATACCATTTTCCGGGAGTGCGTCACCAGTTTTGACTATGCCCAGAACATCATCGTCATCCATACCCTGCCGGGTCTTGCCAATGCGGCGGCTTCGGCATTGGACACCATGCACATGAGCGTGATTCTGGGTTCCATCGCCGGTGACGATACCGTATTCATCGTCATGCGGGACAGCAATGCCGCCGCCGCCTTCTGCGGCGAGATCCGGAGTCTGCTGGCGTAAAATTTGGTGTTTATTTGTGAGAAGTTAGGAGGAAAATACCGTGCTGAGTCTTTTGCATATTGAAAATATTGCGGTCATTGAACAGGCGGATATTTCCTTTGACCGGGGGTTTAACGTGCTGACCGGCGAGACCGGTGCCGGTAAATCCATAGTCATCGACGCCATTTCTGCCATCTTAGGCCAGCGGGCTTACCGGGATATGATCCGTACCGGCACGGAGAAAGCTTCCGTCCGGGCGGTGTTCACCGATGTGCCGAAACTGAACTGGTTTGAAGAAAACGGCGTGGAATATGACATGGAAACCGTGATCCAGCGGGATATCCATCTGGACGGAAAAAATGTCTGCCGGGTCAACGGCAGTCTGGTTTCCGTGTCCATTTTGCATAAATTGGGCATTCAGCTTATCAACATCCACGGCCAGCACGATTCGGCATCTTTGTTTGATGAAGAAAATCACCTGGCCTTTCTGGATGCCTTTGCGGACAATGAGGCGTTGTGGCTGGATTATACCGAAAAGTATGCAGCCGTTTCCAAACTTCGCCGGGAAATCGACCGGATGACCATGGACGAAGGGGAAAAGCTTCGCCGGATGGAAACTCTGAAATACCAAATTGCAGAGATTGAAAAAGCCGACCTGTCCCCCGGGGAAGATGATCAGCTGGAGCAGCGTCGGAAGATTTTGCAGAATGCGGAAAAGCTCTCCAACGGCATGGATACCGCCGTGGAGTGCCTGTATGGCGGCTATGATTCCGATGGTGCTTCCGGATTGCTGGCCCAGGCGGAATATGCTCTGGCACGGCTGGCGAAATTTACCGACCACTATACGGCCCTTCATGACCGGGTTTCGGATCTGATGTATCAGGTACAGGATGTGGCAGAGGAAGTCCGGGATGCCCGGGATGATCTAAGCTACTCTGCGGACGAATTGGAGTCCATTGAGTCCCGGCTGGATGTGATCCATAAGCTCCGCCGGAAGTATGGTGTGACCTGTGAAGATATTCTTGCCTATTTGGACAAGGCCAGAAAGGAACTGGACGATATTGAATTTGCCGACGATCATTTGGAGCGGCTGAAAAAGAATCTGAAAAAAGCGGAAACTACGGCCTGGGAGGCAGCCAATGCTCTGCGGCAGAACCGGAAGGAGACGGCTGTGGGCATGGAAAAGCGGATCCTGACGGAACTTGCCCAGTTGGATATGCCCCGGGTGCAATTTACCTGCGCCTTTACGGAAACGGAACTGGGGAGCAACGGTGCCGATGCCGTGGCATTCTATATGTCTGCCAACGCCGGTGAAGCGTTGAAGCCCATGAGCAAGGTAGCCTCCGGCGGTGAGCTGGCCAGAATCATGCTGGCCATGAAAAATGTGCTGGCGGAAAAAGATCAGGTGAACACTCTGATTTTTGACGAGGTGGACACCGGTGTTTCCGGCCGTGCCGCCCAGAAGGTTGCGGAGAAATTGCGTAGCGTTGCACAGCACAAGCAGGTGCTGTGTGTCACCCATTTGCCCCAGCTGGCTGCCCTGGCAAACACCCATCTGCTCATTGCCAAGAGTGAGCGGGATGGCAGAACCTTCACTTCCGTCACTCCCCTGGACCTGGAAGGCCGGAAGCGGGAGCTTGCCAGAATCATCGGCGGCACCCACATTACCGAGACCACTCTGCGCAGCGCAGAAGAAATGCTGCGGCAGTAAGGAGAAACTATGACTGGACAGGAAATGTGGGGGGAATTTTCACAAAAACGGGGAATTTCAGCCGAATATGACTGCTGGAGCTTTGGTGACGATGCAGATGCCTTGGCACAGCTGGTGCTACATGACATCAAAACTGCCACCTGTTCGTTGCAATGCCTGTATGAACTGGAGGCGGAACCTCTGCCCCGGGAAGGACAGTACAGTGTGGTTCTGGACAGCCGGGATCAGGCGGTCTGCGTCATTCAAACCACGAAGGTTTATCAAACACCGTTTTTGGAAATCACACCGGATCATGCCCGAAAAGAAGGGGAGGGCGACTGGAGTTTGTCCTATTGGCGGCAGGTTCACGAAGCCTTTTTTACCCAGGAATTGGAAAAGATGGGACTGGCCTTCCGTGGGGATTTGATGCTGATTTGTGAGGAATTTCGGCGAGTTTACCCTTGACAAACATCCAAATGTTTGCTAGGATAAGGCATAACACAGCGATGGGAAGAAGTAATCGCTTTTCCTTTCCCCAGAGAGCTGCCGGGTGGTGCAAGGCAGTGGAAAGCGGCGGTGAAATACCTCCCGGAGTGGCATTTCTGAAAGTAACAGTAGGAAATGACGGGGGCGCCCGACACAGCGAGAGGTGTTGCCTGACACCGTGAGGCTCTTTCCGTGAGGAATGAGTGAACCAGAGGTGGTACCGCGTAATTTTTACGCCCTCTGTCCGAAAAGGACGGAGGGCGTTTTTTCGTACCTCCATCCAATAATTATTTCAGGAGGAAATAATATGAAACTGTATGACGAACTGGTTGCTCGTGGGCTCATCGCTCAGGTCACCAATGAGGACGAAATCCGGGAGATGATCGACAACGGCAAGGCCACCTTCTACATTGGCTTTGACCCCACCGCCGACTCTCTCCACGTTGGCCACTTCATGGCTCTGTGCCTGATGAAGCGGCTCCAGATGGCCGGTAACAAGCCCATCGCCCTGATCGGCGGCGGCACTGCCATGATCGGCGACCCCTCCGGCCGTACCGATATGCGCTCCATGATGACCCAGGAGACCATTCAGCACAACTGTGACTGCTTCAAGAAACAGATGGAGCGGTTCATCGAGTTCGGTGAAGGCAAGGCTCGGATGGTGAACAACGCCGACTGGCTGCTGAACCTGAACTACATCGACTTCATCCGGGACATCGGCGGCTGCTTCTCCGTCAACAATATGCTGAGAGCTGAGTGCTTCAAGCAGCGCATGGAGAAGGGTCTGAGCTTCCTGGAATTCAACTACATGCCCATGCAGTCCTACGACTTCTACTACCTGTTCAAGGAGTACGGCTGCAACATGCAGTTCGGCGGCAATGACCAGTGGAGCAACATGCTGGGCGGCACCGAACTGATCCGCCGGAAGCTGGGCAAGGATGCCCATGCCATGACCATCACCCTTCTGCTGAACTCCGAGGGTAAGAAGATGGGCAAGACTGCCAAGGGCGCCGTCTGGCTGGATCCCAACAAGACTTCTCCCTATGACTTCTACCAGTACTGGCGGAACGTGGAGGATGCCGATGTCATGAAGTGTATCCGGATGCTGACCTTCCTGCCCCTGGAAGAAATCGACGCCATGGCAGACTGGAAGGATGCCAAGCTCAACG
The DNA here is from genome assembly GCA_964468195.1 of uncultured Oscillospiraceae bacterium. Taxonomy (GTDB): domain Bacteria; phylum Bacillota; class Clostridia; order Oscillospirales; family Oscillospiraceae; genus Faecousia. The sequence goes on from CAYXUI010000038.1 coordinate 13,568, forward strand.
AGGCTAAGGAAATTCTGGCCTTCGAGCTGACCAAGCTGGTTCACGGCGAAGAAGAAGCCACCAAGGCACAGGCTGCTGCCAAGGCTCTGTTCGTGGGCGGCGGTGACGATGCCAACATCCCCACCACCGAAATTCCCGCTGACAAGCTGGTGGATGGCAAGATCGGCTTCCTGAATCTGATGGTTGCCTGCGGTCTGGCTCCCTCCAACAAGCAGGCCCGCCAGCTGGTGCAGCAGGGCGGCGTGCTGGTCAACGATGAGAAGATGGACGATCCCAGCTTCGTTGTCACCGAAGACATGCTGAAGGAAGGCGTAAAGATCCGCAAGGGCAAGAAGGTCTTCCATAAGGCCATTCTGGCATGATCCAATTGGAAAAGGCCACGCCGGAAGACCGGCAGGCCGTCAATGCGCTTGCTATGGAAGGCCACAGTCTCCACGTTGGTTGGCGACCGGATATCTATGAAATGCCCCGGGAGATTTATCCGGAGGAACGGTTTTCGGCCGCATTGGAACGGAGCGAACTGTATGTTGACCGACGGAATGGCGATATTGTGGGGTATGCCGCAATCAAAATGCGCAGTTTTGACTGGACAGGTATGGTGAAGCGGCGCGTGTTGTTTGTGGATGAATTATCCGTTTCTGCGGAACATCGCCGCAAAGGCATTGGGAAATCCATGATGGCTGGGATTCGGAAAATAGCACAGGAAGAAGGCTGCACGGACCTGCAATTGAGCGTCTATCCCCAGAACCGGGAAGCGGTGGCGTTTTATGAAGCCTGCGGATTTTTCCCTCAGTCTGTTACCATGAGCACAAAGGTATAAGTTGTGCCGCCCTTTTGGGCGGCACATTTTCTGTTTAACTTTCCAGATACCGTTTCAGCAGCTTCACCGTCTCCGGGTCGGCGGCGGTCAGGGGCAGGCGGCAGTCGCCGCAATCGTAGCCCATAAGCTTCATGGCGGCCTTCACGGGAATGGGGTTGACCTCCCGGAACAGGACTTCGGTCAGGGGCAGGAGCCGGATTTGCAGGTCGGAAGCGGTGTCGAAATCTCCGTCCAGTGCGGCCTGTGCCATGGCTTGAGTCTCCACAGGCAGCAGATTGGACAGCACGGAGATCACCCCAGCACCTCCCAGGGAAATGACGGCGGCGGCCTGATCGTCGTTGCCGCTCCAAATGGCAAAATCCGCCGGACAGGCGGCGCGGATTTTGGCGATCTTGGAAATGTCGGAAGAAGCTTCCTTGACCCCGACGATATTGGGGATCTGAGCAAGGCACTGGTATACCTCCACCGAAATGTCCACCCCAGTGCGGGAAGGGACATTGTAAACGATGATGGGGATATGTACCGCTGCCGCAATGGCACTGTAGTGGGTCAGCAGACCTTCCGGAGTGGCTTTGTTGTAGTAGGGACTCACCACCAGCAGGGCATCCGCTCCCACTTCCTCGGCACTGCGGCTCAGGGCCACGGCGTGCTGGGTGTCGTTGGAGCCGGTTCCGGCGATGATGGGGATGGCATCTCCCACATACTTTTTCCCTCTGCGGAAAATTTCCAGTTTTTCAAAATCCGAAAGAGTAGGGGATTCCCCGGTGGTACCGCAGAGAACCACTGCGGAGATGCCGGATTCCACCTGCCGCCGCAGAAGTTGTTCCAGCATGGGATAGTTGACATGGCTGTTCAAAAACGGCGTAACGAGAGCCGTGCAGGCTCCTGTGAAGAGAGTTTGTTTCATAAGCTGATACCTCCATGCCAGTCTATGTCTCTTGAGGCACTTTTGCCTGTTGCAAAAGTTGACGATTTCGGTTATACTGTAGGGTAATAACAATTGGAGGATGAGCCATGAAAACCCATGATTTCTGGTACGATCTTCCCGAAGAACTCATTGCCCAGACCCCTCTGGAAAAGCGGGATACCTCCCGGCTGATGGTGCTGGACAGAGTCACCGGAGAAGTGACACATAAACATTTTTACGACATTATCGACTATTTGCAGCCCGGGGACTGTCTGGTTATGAACGACTCCCGGGTGCTGCCTGCCCGGCTCCTGGGCCATCGTCCCACCGGCGGTGCCGTGGAGGTGCTGCTGCTGCGGGATCTTGGCGACAAATGCTGGGAGTGCCTGTGCAAGCCCGGTAAAAAGATGCAGCCCGGCAACGAAGTGATTTTCGGTAACGGGGAGCTGACCGCCACGGTGAAGGAAGTCCGGGAGGATGGAAACCGGGTGGTGGAGTTCCACTATGAAGGTATCTTCCTGGAAGTGCTGGAACGGCTGGGCAAAATGCCCCTGCCGCCTTACATCAAGGCAGAACTGGCCGATCAGGAGCGGTACCAGACGGTGTATTCCCGGGAAATTGGCTCCGCCGCCGCCCCCACTGCCGGACTGCACTGGACGCCGGAACTGCTCGAAAAGGTACGGGAAAAAGGCGTAAAAACCGCTTTTGTGACCTTGCATGTGGGCCTTGGCACCTTCCGGCCTGTAAAGGCAGAAGAGATCCTCGACCACCACATGCACGCCGAGCTGTGCATGATGAACGCCGAGACTGCTGCCATTCTGAACCAGACCAAAGCCGAAGGCGGCCGGATCGTCTGTGTCGGCACCACTTCCTGCCGGACCCTGGAATCTCTGGTAAACGAAGACGGCACCTTTGAAGCCAAGTCCAAGTGGACGGAGATCTTTATCTATCCCGGCTATACCTTCAAGGCCATGAACGCGCTCATCACCAATTTCCATCTGCCGGAGAGCACGCTGGTGATGCTGGTCTCCGCCTTCGCCGGCCGGGAGCATGTGCTGGCGGCTTATGAGCAGGCGGTAAAGGAAAAGTATCGCTTCTTCTCCTTTGGTGATGCGATGTTCATAGCTTAAAGGATGCTTGAAATGTTCGGAAAACTGAAAAAGT
>CAYXUI010000039.1:0-16342 GCA_964468195.1 uncultured Oscillospiraceae bacterium
CCAGATCCGGGAAAGCGGCGGCGATTTCCTCGGCCAAATAAGCAGTAATGGGGTTTTCGGTGTAAAAATGTCCGGCATCGATGAGGTTCAAGCCCAGGTCCTGAGCATCCCAGAACTGGTTATATTTGACATCCGAGGTGACGAAGGTATCGCACCCGGCCTTCACGGCGTCCATCAGCTCCCCGGCGCAGGCGCCGCCGCCAACGGCCACCCGATGCACCGGCTTGCCGCCGTCCACATACCGCAGCCCTTCACAGCGCAGTTTGGACTTGACGGTTTGCAGGAATGTGTCCAGAGACTGCTCCCGCACAGTGCCCTGCCGCAGAAGCCCCCATTCCTGGCCCTGAGGGTCAGTGCCCATGGGATCGATGACGGAAATGTTCTGCAATCCCAGAACCGCCGCCAGACGGTCGTTGACGCCGCCGGGAGCGCAGTCTAAGTTGGTGTGGGCATTGATAGCACTGATGTGATTTTCGCACAGCAGCTGAATGGAGCGGCCGAGAGATGTCTCGTCCGTCACCGCCTTCACCGGATGAAAAATCAGGGGATGGTGGGTAAGGATGAGCTCGGCACCAAAGTCCTTGGCCTCCTGGCAGACACCCTCAAAGGGATCCAGCGCCACCAGCACTTTTGTCACGGCTCTGCGGCGACTGCCGCAGAGAAGCCCCACGTTGTCCCAGTCCATTTTCATATCGTTTGGAGCCAAGGTTTCCAGGTGGGTCAGAATATCATGTACGGTGGTCATAGATGGTTTCCTCCATGGCAGTCAGGTCGGCCAGAATGGCTTCAAATTCGGGCAGTTTCGGGTCATTGGCCCGTTTCAGGCCGAAAATGGTCATTTCCACCCCGCTTTTCACCCGCTGGTAGTATTCCGGCAGCAGGGGATGTTTGCTTCCTAAAAGCTGGGGGGACAGGTAGCACTGGGTGGGGGTCAGGGGCTGGCTGGGATCGCAGGTCACTTCCATGATGGAATAGACGAACCTGCCGTCCTTGGCCAGCGTTTCCCGGGAAATGCGGTAGCCCTGCCGGGAAAGCCACTGCCGCAGCTCCGGCCGCTTGGACTGGCACTGCAAAATCAGACGATAATTGCCTTCTTTCAACCAGGGTGCAGCGGTAAGAATGGAAATGATGGTGTCCGCCCCCATACCGGCGCAAACCATCACATCAAAATCCCGGGGGATATTCTGCGCGCCGTCAGACAGGCAGAAGGTCATTTTGTGTTTGGTGCCGTATTTCACAGCGTTGCGCATGGCGCTTTGCAGGGGTCCTTCGTTGACATCGGATTCGATGACGGATTTGGCGATACCGGTTTGCAGCAGGTGGATGCCAAGATAGCCGTGATCACAGCCGATGTCCGCCACCCGGTCCCCGGGGTGGACGAACTGGCAACAGGCCAGAAGCCTGTCGGAAAGGGGAAGTTTCATGTTTTTCCTCCAATATAAAGAAATGCCATCCCGGCAAGATCCGGGATGGCATAGCCGGTGATTACTTCTTTTCGGCTTCGGAAGCCTCGCAAGCTTCCAGGAAGTGGTTCAACTGGGCCAGGAAGGGGTCGCAGTCCACACCGTGAACCATGCAGGCTTCCTCAACAGTTTCGCCCCGGGAAGAGGGGCAGCCCAGGCAGTGCATGCCGATGGCGAAGAACAGGGGAGCAGCCTGAGGAGCAATGTCCAGAACGTCACCAATGATGGTGGATTTTTCGATTTTAACAGCCATGATGATAGCCTCCTATTTTTGTCTGCAAATATTATAACCGTATATGGAGAAAAAAACAAGAGGGAAAATTAGTAGATAGGGGAGACGGCGCCCACGACGTCCCGGCGGCCGTAAGGCCGCAATTGTTCCTTCGGGGCAGACACGGGCCGTCGAAGACGCCGGCCCCTACGACCGGCGTGGAAACCTGTACTTTACGAACCGGGTGAACCCAATGGCGTAACGATTATTTCCGGCCTTTCCCTCCCGCCATTGACAGCGGGCTCTGCCCGCCTGCCTTGACTTTTGGGGCGGTTTTGCATATAATAAACTAGAATTATTATGGATTACTATGCGTAAATTAGGTAGGTAACTGCAAATGGCAAAAAAGAAGCAAGAACAGTACGGCAATTCCAGTATTTCCATGCTCAAGGGCGAGGACCGGGTGCGGAAGCGTCCTGCGGTCATTTTCGGCTCTGACGATCTGGAAGGCTGTAAACATGCGGTATTTGAAATTCTCTCCAACGCCATCGACGAGGCCAGAGAGGGTCACGGAGATACCATCATCGTCACCCGCTATGAAGATCTCAGCGTGGAAGTGGAGGACTTTGGACGGGGCTGCCCCGTGGATTATAACGAAAAAGAAAAGCGGTATAACTGGGAACTGGTGTTCTGTGAAATGTACGCCGGCGGCAAGTACGGCGAAAACGGCGAAAACTACGAATATTCTCTGGGCCTGAATGGTCTGGGCTCCTGCGCCACCCAGTACGCTTCCGAATTTTTTGATGCCACCATCCGCCGGGATGGCTACCGGTACGACCTGCACTTTGAAAAGGGCCGCAACGTAGGCGGCCTGAAAAAGGCGGATGCCGACCGAAAAAAGACCGGCTCCTGCTTCCGCTGGCGGCCGGATAAGGAAGTTTTCACCGATATCAACATCCCCGTGGACTACTACCGGGATGTGCTACGCCGTCAGGCTGTGGTGAATAAGGGCATCCACTTCAAGTTCCGTAATCAGGTGGGCAAAAAGCTTGAAGAGGAAGAATTCTGCTACGCCGACGGTATCCGGGAGTATATTGAAGAAATGGTTGGGGACAACGCCTTCACCATGCCCACTTACTGGGAAGCCGAACGCCGGGGCAGGGATGCGGAGAACCGCCCGGAGATGAAGCTGAAGATCACCGCCTCCTTCTGTTTTAGTAAGCAGGTCAGCCACATTGAGTATTACCACAACTCCTCCTGGCTGGAATACGGCGGCAGTCCGGACCGGGCGGTACGGCTGGGCTTCACGGCGGCCTTTGACAAGTACCTCCGGGATAACAACAAATATACCAAGACCGAAAGCAAGATCATCTTCCAGGACATTCAGGACTCTCTGGTGATGGTGACCAACTGCTTTTCCACCATCGGCTGCTTTGAAAATCAGACCAAAAAGAGCGTCAACAGCAAATTCACCCAGGATGCCATGACGGCCTTCTTCAAAGAGCAGCTGCAGGTCTGGTTCATCGAAAACAAGCAGGAGGCGGACAAGGCCGCGGAGCAGATTCTGGTGAACAAACGGGCCAGAGAATCGGCGGAAAAGACCAAGTCCAACGTCAAAAAGAAGCTCTCCGGCTCCATTGACATTGCCAACCGGGTGCAGAAATTCGTGGACTGCCGCAGTAAGGATACCTCCCTCCGGGAACTGTATATCGTGGAGGGCGACTCCGCATTGGGCAGTGTTAAATTTGCCCGGGATTCGGAATTTCAGGGCATTATGCCTGTCCGTGGCAAGATCCTGAACTGCCTGAAAGCGGACTATCACAAGATTTTTGCCTCCCCCATCATCACCGACCTGATGAAGGTTCTGGGTTGCGGTGTGGAGGTTCAGGGCAAGAAGGCCAAGGAGCTGTCTTCCTTCGATATTGACAACCTGCGCTGGAACAAAGTCATCATCTGCACCGATGCGGACGTGGATGGTTTCCAGATCCGCACCCTGATACTCACCATGCTCTACCGGCTGTGCCCCACACTGATCCGGGACGGCTATGTGTATATTGCGGAATCTCCTCTGTTTGAGATCACCTATAAGGAAAAGAACAAGGAAATGACCCAATTTGCCTACAACGAGGCGGAGAAAGTGAAGATCCTCCAGTCGCTGGAAGGCAAGCGGGTGGACATCCAGCGCTCCAAGGGCTTGGGTGAGAATACCAAGGAAATGATGTGGATGACCACCATGAACCCGGAGACCCGCCGCCTCATCAAAGTCATGCCGGAAGACGCCGAACGGACAGCCCTGTACTTTGACATCCTCCTGGGCGACGCCTTGGCAGAGAGAAAGAACTTCATCGCCGAAAACGGTGCAAAATATCTGGAACTGGCGGATATTTCTTAAACGAAAGGTCTTCCTGATGTAGGGCGGGGGCATGCCCCCGCCGTCAAACCATCGGCAATTGACCTGTAAAATCAAAATGGAAACAGAACCCACTGTGGTCGGCGGGGGCATGCCCCCGCCCTACGAAGGTTCTGCATGAATAAGGAGCCAAATATGGCAAGGAAAAAACAAGAACCTGAAAAGAAAAAATCCATTGACACCGATGGCATCATCGGTTTGGTAGGCGGCACTTCGGAGCAGGCGATCTCGGAGACTCTGGAGATCAACTACATGCCTTACGCCATGTCCGTCATCGTCTCCCGGGCCATTCCGGAGATCGACGGCTTCAAGCCTTCCCACCGGAAGCTGCTGTATACCATGTATAAGATGGGCCTGCTCACCGGAAAGCGGACAAAGTCCGCCAACATCGTGGGTCAGACCATGAAGTTAAATCCCCACGGCGATGCGGCCATTTATGAGACGATGGTGCGCCTGGCCCGGGACAATGAGACATTGCTCCATCCCTTTGTGGATTCCAAGGGTAATTTCGGCAAAGTCTACTCCCGGGATACGGCCTATGCCGCTTCCCGTTACACCGAAGCCAAGCTGGAACCCATCTGTGGCGAACTGTTCCGGGATATCGATTCCGATACCGTGGATATGGTGGATAACTATGACGCCACCATGAAGGAGCCCAGCCTGCTGCCCACCACTTACCCCAATGTACTGGTGTCTGCCAATCAGGGCATCGCCGTTGGCATGGCTTCCAACATCTGCTCCTTCAATTTGAAGGAGATTTGCGATACCACCATCGCCCTGATGAAAAATCCCGAGCACGACATTCTGGAAACCCTGCCGGGGCCGGACTTCTCCACCGGTGCAGAGCTGCTCTTTGACGAAGCGACTACCCGGGAAATTTACAACACCGGCCGGGGCAGCTTTAAGCTCCGGGCCAAGTGGAAGTATGTCAAAGAGGGTAACCTCATCGAGATCACGGAAATTCCTTATTCTACTGCCACGGAGATCATCATGGACAAGGTGGCGGAGCTGATCAAAGCCGGCAAAATCAAAGAGATCGCTGACATGCGCGATGAGACGGATCTGGGAGGTTTGAAACTGACCATCGACTTAAAGCGTGGCGCAGACCCGGAGAAGCTCATGCAGAAGCTCTTCCGGCTGACCCCTTTGCAGGACAGCTTCCCCTGTAACTTCAATATCCTCATTGCCGGTATGCCCCGGGTCATGGGCGTGGGGGAGATCCTCAGCGAGTGGACGGCCTGGCGTACCGACTGCATCAAGCGCCGTCTGTTCTTCCAGATCGGCAAGAAGGAAGAACGGCTGCACCTGCTGAAAGGTTTGGAGCGGATCATGCTGGACATCGACAAGGCCATTCGGGTGATCCGGGAGACCGAGCAGGACAGCGAAGTGGTGCCCAACCTGATGATCGAGTTCGGCATCGACGAAATTCAGGCTAACTATGTGGCAGAGATCAAGCTGCGCAATATCAACAAGGAATACATCCTCAGGCAGACCCGGGCCCTGGATCAGCTGGAGCAGGAGATCGAAGACCTGCGCGCTACTCTGAATTCCTCCCGAAAGCTGCAAAATGTCATCATCAAAGAGCTGGAAGCCGTGTCCGAAAAGTACGGCAAACCCAGAAAGACGGAGATCCTCTACAATGTCCAGGAGACCGCTCCGGAAATCGAGGAAGAGCCTGTGCCGGATTATCCCGTCACTGTCTTTGTCTCCAAAGAGGGTTATATGAAGAAGATCACTGCCCAGTCCTTGCGGATGAGCGGTGAGCAGAAGTTCAAGGAAGGCGACAGCCTGGCCTTCTCCCGGGAGGCTACCAACCGGGCGGAATTCCTGGTATTCACCGACCAGTTCCAGTGCTATAAGTCCCGGTTGTCGGATTTTGACGATGGCAAGGCATCTCTGTTGGGCGATTACCTGCCCCAGCGGCTGGGCTTCGACCAGGGGGAGAACATGGTGGCGCTGGTATTCTGCGGCGATTACAAGGGCTTCATCCTGTTCTTCTTTGAAAACGGAAAGGTGGCCAAGGTGCCCCTGTCTGCCTATGAGACCAAGACCAACCGGAAAAAGCTCACCGGTGCCTATTCCGACAAGAGCAAGCTGGTGAAGGCTGTGGCGCTGGATGCGGATGAACAGATGGTGCTCTACAGCACCGATGGCCGGGCGGCTATCTTCTCCACGGCCCAGCTGCTGCCCAAGACCACCCGCTCGACCCAGGGCGTGGCGGTGATGACCCTGAAGAAAAAAGCGGTGGTGGAAAAGGTCATGTTGCTGACAGAAAGCGGCATCGTCAACGAAAGCCGCTACCGTACCAAGACCATCCCCTCTGCCGGTGCCTTGCTGAAGGAAGAGGATTCTCCTGATAAGCAGCAGAGTTTTGATGTGTAACGCCTGACGAAAGGAATCTTCTTCGTAGGGCGGGGTCATGACCCCGCCGATCAGGCAAGTCCATTTGTTTTTATGTGCATACAACCGTCGCAACAGAAAGCCAGAAAGGAAGCAAACCATGAAACATCTTTGGAAATCTTACCGCTGGGTGCTGGAGACCATTGTTGGCAGCGCCCTGTTTGCCGCAGGTTTTGCCTTTTTTCTCCAGCCCAATGACATGAGTTCCGGTGGTATCTCCGGTCTGGCTCTGGTGGCGGTGGAGCTGCTGGGATTTGGCAGCGTGGGCCTTTACACCGTGCTCATCAACCTGCCACTGTTTTTGCTGGGCGGAAAGAAAATCGGGAAACGCTTCTTTTTCGGCTCCATTCTGGGAATGCTGCTGAGCTCCGGCCTTATCGACTGGCTGGCGGCATGGCCGGTGCCCACCGTGGAACCCCTGCTGGGAGTGCTCTATGGTGGTGTGATTTGCGGGGTGGGATTGGGTATCGTCTTTGTTTGCGGTACTTCTACCGGCGGCTCGGACATTCTGGTACGGCTGCTGAAGCTCAGGTACCGCAATGTGCCCATCGGCCAGATCTCCATGTGCTTTGATGCGCTGGTGGTGGTGCTGACCGGACTGGTATTTCAGGATCTGAACAAGGCATTGTACACCGGGGTCACGGCGGTGCTCTGCGGAAAAATGGTGGATGCGGTGGTATACCGCTTCGACTATTCCAAGGTGGTGCTGGTGATCTCTCCGGAGTATGAGGCCATTGCCCGGGAGATCGGCATTCAGCTGGACCGGGGGGCCACCTTCCTCCATGGCGAGGGAAGCTATTCCCATGCCCAGACCAAGGTGGTGCTGGCGGCGGTGAAGCGGCAGCAGATTACGGAACTGAAGGAACTGGTCATGAATATCGACCCCAATGCCTTTCTGATTGTACAGGAGGCCCACCAGGTTCTGGGAGACGGTTTCAGCCGCTATTCCCGGAATGCCCTGTAAGGAGGGTGCATATGAAAAAAAGAAGTCTGCTCCTGCTGCTGGTGCTGTGCCTGATGCTGTCCGGCTGCAACAGTTATGTGTCTGTGACCCCTCATCGGGAACAGCGGCAAAGCACCCAGACGGAGGTACCTTCTGCTTCCAATTATCAGGAACTGCTGGCGGCGTTGAAGGCGACGATCGCTTCCGGTACGGAGGTGGCGGCCATTACCGTGGCGGACTACCCAGAGGATATGGTGGAATTTGGCATTCAGCGCTCCATTCTCCATGCCCGGTATAATGACCCCGTCGGGGCTTATGCGGTGGAGGATATCCGCTATGAGCTGGGCAGCAGCGGTGGTGTGCCGGCGGTGTCGGTGACCATCTACTATCGCCACGGCAAGACGGAGATCCAGCGCATCCGCACGGCCACCGGCGTGACTCAGGCGGAGACGCTGACCGCCAATGCGGTGAAAGAGTATGAATCCGGCCTGGTGATGCTGGTAAAGGATTACAAAGAGCGGGATTTTGCCCAGTTCGTTCAGGACTATGCCCTGGAAAATCCCCAATCGGTGATGGAAACGCCTCAAATCAGCCAGGTGACCTATGGTACCGGCTCCAGCCGGGTGGTGGAGCTGATTTTTACCTATCAGACCAGTCGGGAGGATCTGCGGCGGATGCAGAGCCAGGTGAAGCCGGTATTTGACGCAGCTACCCTGTATGTCAGTGGTGACGGCGTGGACCGGCAGAAGTATTATCAGCTCTATGCCTTCCTGATGGAACGATTTGATTACAAGCTGGAAACTTCCATTACCCCGGCTTACAGTCTCCTGCGCCACGGGGTAGGGGACAGCCGGGCTTTTGCCACGGTGTATGCAGCCATGTGCCGGGGGGCGGGGCTGGAATGCCTGGTGGTTACCGGCACCCGATCCGGGGAACCGGGAAGCTGGAATATGGTGCTGGATGACGGGAAGTATTACCATGTGGATCTGCTCCACGAATCCGGAACCTATCGGGAGCTGACAGACGATGAGATGACGGGCTACGTCTGGGACTACACAAATTACCCCGCCTGCACTGGGGAAAAAGTGGAAGAAACGCTGGAAACCACACCGTAAACCCAGCAAAATTGGGAAGAATGAAAAAATTTGCAAAAAAGAAAAAATAGGGCTTGACTTTTTGGGAAAAATCGGTATAATAAGTCATGTCCGTTGCGGGTGTAGCTCATCCGGTAGAGCGCCACCTTGCCAAGGTGGAGGTAGCGAGTTCGAGCCTCGTCACCCGCTCCATAAGAATCCGACTTGCCTGTTGGCGAGTCGGATTCTTTTATGATGTTTGATTCTGTAAATGATGCAGGTTTCGTCGGTGAGCCGCTTTGCTTATGATGTGTGGCTTTGCCACATGTTGGGGTAAGCATTGCAACAGCATTATGCTCGGCATAGTATCATATCGCTGTAAGGCGATCCCTCATAATAAGCAAGAGTGGTTTTGATTGCATCCTGTAAAACTGCCAAAGAAAATACAAAATAATCAAAATTCCCTCTTTACAAACGAAAAAATCTATGCTATAATTCATCCTGTTCTGGCCCGGTGGTGCAGTCGGTTAGCACGCCAGCCTGTCACGCTGGAGGTCGACGGTTCGAGTCCGTTCCGGGTCGCCAAATAAAAAACGCCATCCATTTGGATGGCGTTTTTTATTTGGCCCGGATCAGGACTCGAAAAACTCCAATGCAACAGTCCGGTGGACTGTTGCTCGTTCCCGACCAGCCGGGAACGACACCTTACGTTGCGTCACAGACGCAACGGCAACGAGCCCGTTCCGGGTTCTGGTCCGAAGGCAGAAACGGGGCACTGAAAAAACGATGGCATAAGAAACGACCGTTTCCGGGTGGAAACGGTCGTTTTGTGGATTTTATACAATGCCCTGAGCCTGCATGGCATCGGCGACTTTCAGGAAGCCGGCGATGTTGGCACCAGCAACATAGTTGCCTTCCATGCCGTACTCTTTGGCGGCGTTATCCAGATTGTGGAAGATGTTCACCATGATGGTTTGCAGCTTGGCGTCCACTTCCTCGAAAGTCCAGCTCAGGCGCTGGGAGTTCTGGGTCATTTCCAAACCAGAAGTGGCCACACCACCGGCGTTGGAAGCCTTGCCGGGGCAGAACAGGACACCGCTACTCTGCAAATACTTGGTGGCATCCAGAGAAGTGGGCATGTTGGCACCCTCTACAACGGCGATGCAACCGTTGGCAACCAGTGCCTTGGCATCATCCATCAGCAGCTCGTTCTGGGTGGCGCAGGGCAGAGCCACGTCGCACTTGGTAGACCAGACCCCCTTGCCCTCGTGATAGACGGCGTTGGGGCGGCGGGCGGCGTACTCCGTCAGACGGGCACGCAGTTTCTGCTTGACTTCGATCAGAGTGGCAACATCGATGCCGTCGGGATCGTAGATCCAGCCGGTGGAATCGGAGCAGGTCACAGGCTTGGCGCCCAGTTGCCATGCCTTTTCGATGGCGTAGGTGGCCACGTTACCGGCACCGGAGACGGCCATGGTCATGCCTTTCAGGCTGTGGCCGTTGCACTTGAGCATTTCGTCGGTCAGGTACAGCAGGCCGTAGCCGGTAGCCTGGGTTCTTGCCAGAGAGCCGCCGAAGGACAGTCCCTTGCCGGTGAAGACACCTTCGTAGCTGTCCCGCAGGCGCTTATACTGGCCGAACATGTAGCCCACTTCCCGGGCGCCCACGCCGATGTCACCGGCGGGTACGTCGGTATCGGCGCCGATGTGACGGTATAGTTCGTTCATCAGGCTCTGGCAGAAGGCCATGACCTCCCGGTCGGACTTGCCTTTGGGGTCAAAGTCGGAGCCACCTTTGCCACCGCCCATGGGCAGGCCGGTGAGGGAATTCTTGAAGGTCTGCTCAAAGGCCAAGAACTTCATAATGGAAAGATTCACGGAAGGATGGAAGCGCATGCCACCCTTGTAGGGGCCGATGGCGGAGTTGAACTGGACACGGTAGGCGTTATTCACCTGAACCTGGCCCTGATCGTCCACCCAAGGTACCCGGAAGAGGATGCAGCGCTCGGGGGTGGTCAGGCGCTCCAGTAGGGCATCCCGACGGTACTTGTCTTCGTTCTTCTCGATAACGGTGCGCAGGGATTCCAGAACTTCGTACACGGCCTGGTTGAATTCAGGCTGGTCGGGATTCTGCTTTTTGACCCGTGCCAGGGTCTCGTCTACATAACTCATATACAAATGTCCTCCCTGGAAAGATTTTTAGGATGTTCGCATTGTAGCAGAATCTCGGTAAAAATACAAGAGGGAATGCAGCTTTTTTGAATGTAAATTGCATTCTGAAAGAAAAAACGCCGATTTGACCAATCGGCGTTTTTTCTATGCAACTTTGTTTGTGCAAAATTTCATTACCGGGCCCGGGGGAGAAGCTCTTGGGAAATGACATCGTAAAGGGCATCCAGCTCTTCTTTGGTGGTGTCCCGGCACAGGGAGACGCGGAAGGAGCCGTCGATTGCCTCCGGGGAGACTTTCATGGCTTCCAGCACATGGCTCCGGTGGCCTTTGGCACAGGCAGAACCGGCACTGACGCAGATACCGTGATCCTGCAAAATATTGATGGAATTCTGGGTGGGCAGCCCTGGCACGGCGATGTTCAGCACATGGGGAGCATCGTGGCAGCCGTTGATTCGCAGGCCATCCAGCTGGGAAAGCTTCTGAGCCAGATCTTCCAGCAGAGCCTTTTCCTGGGCGATCTCCTGACGGAAACCCGCAGAAACGGCAGTGCAGGCGGCGGCGAAACCGAAAATGGCGGGGGTGCCTTCAGTGCCGCTGCGCAGATTGCTCTCCTGTCCGCCCCCCAGAATCAGAGCCGGGAAAGAACGGAGACGGGGGCTGATGTACAGAGCTCCCACGCCCTTGGGACCGTGGACTTTGTGGGAAGAAACGGAAATCAGGTCGGCACCCAAAGTCTTGGCGGAGAAGGGAACTTTCAAAAATCCCTGCACTGCATCGGTGTGGAAAATGGCGTTGGGGCTGAGCTTGTGGGTCAGCTTTGCCATCTGGGCAATGGGCATGACGGAGCCGACTTCGTTATTGACCATCATAACGGACACCAAAATGGTATCCGGCCGGAGGGCGGCTTTCAGAGTATCCAGTGTGACCCGGCCTTCGCCATCCGGCTGAAGATAGGTGACTTCATAGCCCTGACTTTCCAGCTGGGCCATGCAGTTCAAAATAGCGTGGTGCTCGATAGCGGTGGTGATGATGTGCTTGCCCCGCTTGCCCAGCCGCCTGACGGTGCCGAATATCGCCCAGTTGTCGGCTTCGGTACCGCCGGAGGTGAAGAACACCCGATCCGGCTCAGCGCCCATGGCGGCAGCCACGGCATGCCGGGTGGTGCGCAGATTCCGGGCGGCGTCAATGCCGAAATCATACAGGGCGGAGGGATTGGCCCAATCCTCCGTGAGAGCTTTGGTCACAGCCGCCAAAGCCTCCGGACAGGGCTTTGTGGTGGCGGAATTGTCTAAATAAATCATAAAAACCTCGAAATTAAGTTGATAGTTGACAGTGGATAGTGGATAGTTGTGGTATCCCCTTCGGAGGTGGATAGGAACAAAAAGACCGTAGGGCGGGGGCATGCCCCCGCCGCAATATTATCGGTTTTGAACCGGTGCGTTGAATAAGGAAATGTTCCGTTCGTGTAGCGGATTGTTGTGAAGGTATCGGTAGCTTTCCTGCTTGTGCGGGTCAATGGGGTGAATGGCACCTAACATAATACCATTCAATCAACAACGCAATTGGTGCTATCTGATCGGCGGGGGCATGCCCCCGCCCTACGAATCATCTTGGTTTTAGCAAAAATTGAATTCTATAGCCACGTCAGTAGAATTTGAATGGTGATTATTTCCCCACGCAGAAACGTTCGAAGATCCGGGCGGTGATGTCTTCCCGGACGGTGGCGCCGGTGACTTCGCCCATGGCTTCCATGGCTTCTTCCACATCCAGCAGTACAGCGTCGGGGGTTTGTCCCAGACCCAGACCACGGATGCCGCGGCAGATGGCTTCGTAGGCCCGGCGGCAGGCATCCTGCTGGCGGGCGTTGGTCAGAATGGAGCCGTCACAGGGGATGTCATTTTCGAAAATGGCATCCACCATACCGGCCAGTTGGTCAAGACCATCGCCGGTTTTGGCGCAGATCTTGACGATGGTCATAAAGGGCAGATCACTGGGCTCTAAACAGCAGCCCTTGTCGGCTTTGTTCAGCAGGCAAATGGCATTGGGGTGATCCACGCAGAGCCCGATGATATCCGCATCCTCCTGGGTCAAGGGCTGGGAGCCGTCACAGACGAAGAGCACCAGCTCGGCTTCTTCAATGGCCTGCTTGGAGCGTTCCACGCCGATGGCCTCCACGGTTTCGGCGGTCTGGCGAATTCCGGCGGTGTCAATGAGCCGCAGCCGGGTGGAACCTAACAGAACGGTCTCCTCCACAGTGTCCCGGGTGGTGCCGGGGATATCGGTGACGATGACCCGGTCGTAGCCGGCTATGGCGTTCAGCAGGCTGGATTTGCCTACATTGGGCTTGCCCACAATGGCGGCGGTGACACCCTGCCGGAGAATCTTGCCCTGATGGTAGGTCTTCAGCAGCTGATCCAGAGACTTTTTGCAGCCTTGCAGATCATTATAATAGTTTTGCAGACCGAAGTCCTCGATATCCTCGTCGGGATAATCCAGAACGGCATGGAAATGGCTGCACAGATCGGTGAGGGTATCATAAATGGGAGCCAGCTTCTTTTGTAGCTTGCCCCCCACCTGACCGGCGGCGTTGGCGGCGGCATCGGCGGTGTCCGCTTCAATCAGATCGATGACGGCCTCTGCCTGGGTCAAGTCCAGCTTGCCGTTGAGAAAAGCTCGCTTGGTGTATTCCCCCCGCTTAGCAGGTTTGGCACCGGCAATGTACAGACTTTCCAGTCCGGCGGCCAGCACGGCGGGGGAGCCGTGACAGTGAAATTCCACAGTGTCCTCGCCGGTGTAGCTATGGGGATTCCGGGACACCACGGCCATACACTGGTCGATGACCCGGCCTTCCTTATCGTGAAGTTCACCCAGCAGCAACTTCCGGTCGGAAGCCTGAGACAGGGGATTGCCATTCTGGCAGGTAAAGACCCGCTGGGCAACGGCAATGCAGTCGTCACCGGACAGGCGGATAATGCCAATGGCACTGACCGTATTCCCAGTGGATACGGCGGCAATGGTATGAGACATAAAAAACTCCTCGATTGTAGTTGATAGTGGATAGTTGATAGCTGATAATGCGAATCAAGAGTGGAATCTGTTCGTATACCACCGCAGCAGGCTGTAACGGAGAAATCTGAATGTTTCTGACCAGCCTGTCATCCCGAGGGAGCGGCAGCGAGTCGAGGGATCTACGCACTTACGGGACGTTTGCAGTAAAATCGGTGCCAAGATCCCTCCATGCGCGACCCTTGGCGGGGATGACATGTTTTTGGGGCCTACTCAACTCTTGATTCGCATTGATAGTTAAGTTGTCCTTTCTAAAGAGAGGGCAACTTACTTCAAAAAAGCCAGAGGATCCCCTTCGCTTCCGATAAAGTGCATCAGCATGTAGGCGCACATGATGGCTACGTTTTCTTCGGCGAGAATTCGTCTGCATTCTGCCCGGTCTGCCAAAATGACTTCGATTTCCTCGGAAACTTCCTGATTGGCGTTGGTTGGTGTGCCGGAGCAGTAGCCGAATACGGTACCACAACTTTCGTCCGTCATGCCTATGGTGGTGAAAAAAGGGCGGCTGTAGCTGCCGGATTCCGCAGGCGTAAAGGTCAGGCCGGTTTCCTCCTGCATTTCCCGGATGGCGGCATCCAGCATGTATTCTCCCGGCTCCACCAAACCGGCGGGAAATTCATAAACATAGTCCCCGATGGGATAGCGATATTGCCGAATCAGAACGATACGGTCTTTCTTTTCGCCATAAACCCCGTAAAGGATCACCCCGTCGGGCTGGTTCTCCCTAGTGACGGCTTTCAGCCCGGATACATTTTTTGCCCGGGATGCTACATAATAGGGAGAAACACTGCCGTCCCGGTGGATGGCTTCCAATTCATAATGGTTCAAAAACCGGTTGTGGGTAATCTGGCGGATGGGGCCAATACCACTCATGGGACTCCCTCCTGATTTTCCATAATAAATAACTATATCATTTCCGTATGAAAATTGCAATATCCGGGAATCTTACCCGGGAGGTGAAATCCATGACAGACCGGCAGATTCAGGATATGTTTGGTAAGACGGCGGACTTTGAACGCCGCATTCTCCGCGCAGGGAAAGGGATGCTGTTCGCCTATTTTATTGATGGGCTGGTATCCGGCAGCCAGGTGTCGGACTACATTTATAAACCAATCATACAGGAGCTGCCCGGTGATGTGGCGGAAGCTTATGCGGCAGCTCTTCGCGGTGGGATCTACAATTCCACAGCCAGAGTATGCAA
Source organism: uncultured Oscillospiraceae bacterium (assembly GCA_964468195.1). Taxonomy (GTDB): domain Bacteria; phylum Bacillota; class Clostridia; order Oscillospirales; family Oscillospiraceae; genus Faecousia. Next base: position 14,939 of record CAYXUI010000039.1, read on the forward strand.
AGATTTGGAAGATGTGGGGAAAAAGCTGGTGAATGGCTTCTGTGTGGTGCTGTTCCCGGAAGTGGGAGCGTTGGCATTTGAGGTGAAAACCGGCGTCAGCCGGGGCCCGGATGCCCCGGACGTGGAAAATACCGTAAAAGGCCCCAAGGATGCCTTCGTGGAAACCATCCGCATCAATACCAGCCTCATCCGACGGCATCTGCGGACGCCGGCTCTGCGGATCCGGGAGCAGAGTGTAGGCAGAAGAAGCTTGACCAATGTGGGGATCGTCTGGATCGACGGGCTGACGGATCCGGAATTGGTGGGGCGGATGGAGAAACGGCTGTCTTCTATTGATATTGACGGATTCCTGTCCCCGTCAGCAGTGGAGGAGTACGTTACCGGTTCCCGGAAAACTGCTTTCCCACTATTACAATATACAGAACGTCCCGACCGCTTTGCTCAGGGGCTGCTGGATGGCCGTGTGGGGCTGGTGGTGGATGGGCTGCCCCTGGCCTATCTGGCTCCTGCCAATCTGGGCTATCTCATGGAAAGTCCGGAAGACAGAAGCCGGGATTATATTTCCGCATCCTGCATTCGAGTGCTGCGCTATGGAGCGTTACTGCTGAGCTTGCTGCTTCCGGCGGTATATATAGCGGCAGTGATGTTTCACCGGGAGGCACTGCCACGAATGTGGTTGGATACCATCTTGAAAAGTGACCAACAGCGTCCTTTTACGGATGCAGCGGAGGTATTGGGCTTGCTCATTGCCTATGAACTGTTGCAGGAATCCGGGATCCATTTGCCACAGGCAGTGGGGCAGTCTGTATCCACCATCGGCGGTATCGTGGTAGGCACGGCAGCGGTGGATGCGGGGCTGATTGCGCCCATGGTGCTGATCGTCGTCAGTATAACCGGGATCTGTGGCTTTGTGTTACCAAACCGGGATTTGGCACAGGCTATACGGGTATGGCGGTTTCTGTTGGCGGTATTGGCTATGTGGCTGGGCGTAACGGGGATTACTGTCGGGTGTATTCTATTAACAGGGCATTTAGCAAGGCTGCATTGTTTAGGTGTACCGTATCTGGTAATAAACCCTGGAGGAAGGGGAATCATACGTCGTAGATTGGTAGAAGAGAAGGATAGAGACAGTCGCTTACACCCACAAGATCGGCGCAATCAAAAATAATTGAAAAAAGTCGAAAAAAGTGCTTGACAAATGATGGAAGCCGTGCTAATATATGCGAGTCGTCCGGCGGACGGCAATGCGAAATATCTTCCGAAAGAAATTTGAAAAAGCTTGAAAAAAGTTCTTGACGAATTGAATCGGATATGATAAACTAACAAAGTTGCTCAGCGAGCAACAAGCGCTTCTGAAAAACTTAAAAAACTTTGAAAAAAGTACTTGACAAGTTCGACAAGATG
>CAYXUI010000040.1:0-15840 GCA_964468195.1 uncultured Oscillospiraceae bacterium
TGTCAGCATTATTGGAAAGCACATACTGGGAATGTGTATCCATGCAACAGGAGCAGGGTTTGCCGATGCGGATAAACTTCAACAGTGCATCCTGAGCCACCAGCAGGGAGGAACCTATGCCAAACAAATAAAGGTTTTTGCAGTTTTCCAGAATTTTGATGCTTTCTTCCAAAGCCGCTTCGTCCAGCATCCGCATGGAGTCTTCCAGCGAGGTGATGTTGCGGTATGTGATGCTGACGATGGTTTCCGAAAGACTGTCAAAGTGATCGATGTATTTGGCCCGGTCTTTGATGCTTTGCGTACGCAGTGCCAGTTCGTGAATGAGAGAAGACTGCATTTCCCGGTAGCCGGTAAATCCGAGTTTGCGGCATAAGCGCACGATGGTGGAGGCGGATGTATAGGACAATTCTGCCAACTGGTAGATGCTGCATTTACTGCTTTCTTCGGGATGCTCGATGATATAGTTTACAACACCGCATTCCGCATTGCTGGCAGAGGATTGGTATTGTTTCAGAGGGATCAGAACACTTTTCATAACTTACCACCCTTGGTCGATTCCGGGATATCGTTACCTTTATATATACCAAAGAAGATGGCTTCTTGCAAGTGAAAATCTCGCGGGAACGGGATATTTGCGGAGGGCGAAACCAACAAAAATAGAATGTGGCAATTGTGCAAAAACTACAAAACAATTTTTGAAATTTCATAACAAGTGAGCAAAATGACTGTTTTTGACCAAGAGATGAAAGAAAGTTTCAAAAATTGCGCACGTTCTTGACAATGATGTTTCAGATTGCTAGAATGAAGCCATAGCTACCGGCTAATAAACACAACAGGAGGATACATTATGAAAAAGCTAGTTGCATTGCTGCTGGCAGTGGTCATGATTCTGGGGCTGTGCGCCTGCGGTTCTGCGTCCAAGGAAACCGAAGCGACCAAGGCTCCCGAGCAGGTTGCTGCAAACGTCGCTTCCACCGAAGCGGAAAAAGAGGCTGCCCCCGATACCATTACGGTTCTGGCACCCCCCGTTATGAATGACTATGCCAATTATGTCAGAACGGCCGCTGAGGAGTACGTCAAGACCCATCCCAACATCACAGTGGAAGTCATCGAGACGACCTGGGCAGACCATCAGGACAAGATGACCACCATGTGTCTGGCCGGTGAGGCTCCCGACATTTCTTATTCCGAAACCGGATGGCTGGGCACCTATGTGGAAATGGGCGTCGGCGTGGACCTGAAGGAATACATGGATGCCGATATGCTGGCTGACTATGATGAGGGCACGCTGAGCTACACCACTCTGGATGATACCCTGTATGCTGTCCCGCTGTACATCTCCATTCAGGCACTGGGCGGCAACAAGGCCATGCTGGAAGAAGCCGGCGTGGATGTGGAGAAGGTCCAGTCTCAGGGCTGGAGCTATGATGAGTTCCTGGAAGCCATTAAGAATGGTACCAAGGACGGCACCTGGGGCTTCGTATTTGCCAACCAGGGCATTACCACCGCTGACTTTGTCAACATCTTTGGTGGCGTGGCCGGCCTGACCGGCTCCTTCAGCGACGAGCTGAAGTACGCCTACACCTCTGAAAATATGCTGAACCTGCTGAAGGTCATGGAAGAGATCATCTCCTCCGGCTATATGCCCAACTATACTGTCGCAGCCGGCGAGCGTCTGGTCATGCTGCAGAAGGGCGAGACCATGGTCACCGGTAAGGCAATGCCTCTGTTTGAGACCAACTGCCGCACCAGCACCGCAGCTGTTCAGGAAGGCACTGCAGAAGAAGGCTTCATTGAAATGGAGTACGTGTTCCTGCCCATGCCCACTCTGGATGGCGTGAAGGCAAACTGCTACGGCGGTGGCGGTCTGCTGGTTCCCTTCCGCAATGCGGATACCACCGATGAGCATCTGAAGAACGTGGTGGAGTTCTACCACTATCTGAGCTCCGGCCAGCGTGCTGCCGATGTGTGCGATGCTGTCATGCTGCCTGCACTGTGCGCGTCCGGCCGCAAGGCTCAGGAGAACAGCGAGCTGGTGCAGTCTGAGGGCAATGCAATTGCCTCTGCCTATTGCACCTCCATCCTGGTGGCACCTCCCACCGGCATTACTGCGGAGCAGTCTGCCAACGCAGAAACGATCCTCAATGAGGTCATTGTTCCCAAGATGGAAGCTCTGATCGCTGGCGAAACCACTGCAGAAGAGGTCTACAAGGTCATCTGCAATGAGGCATTCGCACTGTTCGGCGAAGAGAATTGCGAAACTGGCCTGATCGGCTAAGCAAAGAAAACGGAATGCACAAATGGGCGGGCCTGCCTCGCAGGCCTGCCCATTCCATAAGAAAGCGTACTATCCGAGCGCACTGTGGCGGTACGTTGGGATAGCAGGCTTTTTGTAACAACCAAAGGAGGAAATGCCATTATGAGAAAAGAAAAAGCACCGAGAACGTTGGCAAAAAAACGATTTCGTTTTACCGCAGAAGATGGAACAGGTTATCTGTTTATCCTCTTTGCAATGGTGATTTTTGCGATTTTTACGGTTTATCCGTTGGTATCCGCCGTTATCACCAGTTTCCAGAAATATAAACCGGTTGGCTCAGAGTGGATCGGACTGGAAAATTATAAGACCACGCTGAAAAATGACCTTTTCTGGAAGGCGATGCGCAATACGGTGATTTATACTGTGATCACGGTTCCGGTGTCCCAGTTGATCGCCTTCGGGATCGCCATTATGATCATGCCCTTCCAAAAGAAAACCCAGACAGTTTTCAAAGCGGTATATTATATTCCCGCAGTGGCATCCGGCATTGCATTGAGCGTGGTCTGGCAGTGGATTTACAGTTCTTCTCCCTCTGGCCTGGCCAACCAGATCATGACCTTCTTTGGCCTGCCCACCCAAAACTGGCTGGCATCCAGTAAAACGGCAATGCTGTCTCTGATCCTGATGGTGTTCCTCAGTGGTCAGGGTCAGAACATCATCATCTATATTGCTGCGCTGATGGGAATCGATAATTCCTATTTTGAAGCGGCAGAGATCGACGGTGCCAACTTTATTGAGAAGGTCATCTACATTGTGTGGCCCCTGTGCAAGCCCACCACGCTGTTTTTGCTGGTTACTGGCATCATCAATTCCTTCCAGGTGTTCGTCAATGCGTACATGATGACTGGCGGCGGCCCGGATAACAACACGACGATGATCGGTCTGTTGATCTTCAACAATGCGTTCAAGTATGGCAAATACGGTTTGGCCTGCGCCCAGGCGGTGTTGCTGACCATTGTCATTGCGGCATTGACTGCCCTGCAGTTCAAGCTCAATGGCGATGACGTGGAATACTAAGAAAGGAGACAATGACAATGGCATCTGGATTGTATTCTCAGCATCTGGACAGACCTGCACTGCGCTATCTGCGAAACGGCGTGCTGGGCCTGTTGCTGGGCCTGTTGGGCCTTGTGGTCCTGTTCCCGTTGATCTATATGTTCTGCTGGTCCTTTGGCCCCAATGCGGAACTGGCATCCTCTGCATATTCGATTTTCCCGAAGGTGTGGAGCCTGGATTCTTACAAAGGATTTTTTGATTTCAGCCAGTACTCCCTGCGCTGGATCCTGAATAGCCTGATCGTTGCATCGGGTACTGTGATATTGAACGTTATTTTTGCGGGGTTGGCGGGTTATGCCTTTGCCAAAATCAACTTTAAGGGGAGAAAATGGCTGTTTTTCCTGATCCTGATGGGTATGATGATCCCGTATCAGGTGACCCAGGTCCCACTGTATATTCTGTTTGTCAATAAATTCCATATGACCAATACCTATACCGCGTTGATTTTGCCGGGTTGCTGTACGGCCTACAATATCTTCCTGGCAAAGCAGTTTTTCAGCGGGATCCCCACGGCGTTGATCGAAAATGCCAAGGTGGAGGGGGCAGGTCAGCTGCGGATCTTCTGCAGTATTATTCTGCCGCTGTCCAAGACGGTCATGGCAGTCATGGCGATTACGACTTTTATGGGCAACTGGAATACATTCTTCTGGCCTTTCCTGATTACTTCGGATGCTTCGATGTACACCATTCAGGTCGGCCTGAAAACCTTTGCATACGCCAACGGCACGTTGTTCTCCCCTATGATGGCAGGTGCTGTCATTTCGGCACTGCCGATGTTTGTCCTGTTCTTCGCATTGCAAAAGTACTTCCTGGAAGGCGTGACCATTGGCGCAGTGAAGGGTTGATTTTTCAGAAAAGAGGGATTTCGTGGATTTCAGCAAATTTCATGAATATTTGGAGTCCCTGGGGACCCGGTATGGTTTGCCGGGATACGCCTGCATTGCCATGCAGGATCATCAGGTGATTTTCCGGCAGGTGTATGGCACAAAGGACCATGCCAGGAGCATTCCGCTGGTGGGCAATGAGCTGTTTGATGTGTATTCTGCCACCAAGGTGGTCACTATGACGGCGGTGATGCAGCTGGTGGAGCAGGGAAAGCTGGATCTGGAGCAGGAAGTGGCGGATTTTATTCCGGAATTTGCGGATACGCCTGTGCTGGACCATTACGATATTTCCGCATTTCCTTATCCGAAGCCTGATTTCCATGGCCCGGTGCACAAACGGAAGAACCCCATTCGTCTGCGTCATCTGATGACGATGACTGCGGGGCTGTCCTATGATTTGGACAATGGGTTTCTGACCCCGCTGGCAAAGGCCAATGCCGATACCCAGACGATCGTTCGGGCCATTGCAAAAATGCCCCTGCTTTTTGAACCGGGTGAGCATTACCGCTATAGCCTGGGCCATGATGTAATGGCAGCAGTGGTGGAGCTGGTGAGTGGGGAGAAATTTGAGGACTATCTTCAAAACTATATTTTTACACCCCTGCGCCTGACGGATATGTATCTGCATCCCGGCCCGGCAGAGCTGCCCCGTATGATGGAAAAATTCCAGTTCCGGGGAGATGGGCAGAGTATGGCTCATTTCCCGATGGAAAATGTTTTCCGAATGGGGAATCGCTATGACTGCGGTGGTGCGGGCCTGGCCTGTACGGCAGAGGATTATGCAGTCTTTCTGGATGCCCTGGCCTGTGGCGGTGTTGGCAGAAATGGCGCAAGGATCCTGCGCCCTGAAACCATTGCGCGGATGACGGTCCCCCAGCTGAATGAACAGCAGGAGCGGGAATTTGGCCGGGGAAAGCTGGGATATAACTATGGCCTCGGCGTAAGAACGTTGATCTATCCGGAAAAATCCTGCAGTCCGGAGGGGGAATTTGGTTGGGACGGTGCAGCAGGCGCCTTTGCGTTGGTGGATCCGAAGAACCATATCAGCCTGTTTTTTGCGCCGGAAGTTATGAGTATGCCGCAGCTTTATTTTGATGTCCACCCGGTGATTCGGGATACCTTCTATCAGTGCTTGCAGGAAGATGCAAAGGCATGATCCGGCAAGACGTGAGAGAGGAGAAAGAACGATTATGGATTTAAGCACACTAACAACAGAGGAACGCAATCCCTTAACGGATAATATTGACAAGGTCAGCACCCTGGAAATGCTGCGCATCATTAACCGGGAAGATCAGAAAGTGGCAACTGCAGTGGAAAAGGAACTGCCCAATATTGCGGAAGCGGTGGATGTGATTGCCCGGCAGCTGCATGAAGGTGGACGCCTGATCTATATTGGCTGCGGCACCTCCGGACGATTGGGGATCCTGGATGCGGTGGAGTGTCCGCCGACCTATTCCACCGATCCGGAGCAGGTCGTGGCCCTGATCGCCGGTGGATATGATGCCATTTTCAAAGCCGTGGAAGGCGCAGAGGACAACCGGGAACTGGGCGAACAGGATCTGAAAAAACTGGCGCTGACGGACAAGGATGTTGTTGTTGGTTTGGCAGCTTCCGGCCGCACACCTTATGTCCTGGGCGGTATGGCTTATGCCAAAAGCATCGGGGCAAAGGTCGTGGGTGTCAGTTGTTGCCCCGGTTCCGAGATCGCGGAAAATGCGGATATTGCCATCACGCCGACCCCTGGCCCGGAAGTGGTGACAGGTTCCACGAGAATGAAAAGCGGGACCGCACAAAAGCTGGTGTGCAATATGCTTTCCACCGGCGCAATGATCCGCCTGGGAAAAGTGTACGGCAATTTGATGGTGGATGTAAAACCGTCCAACAAAAAACTGATTCAGCGTTGCAAGCATATTGTTTGCGAGGCAACCGGCGTCCCGGTCCCGGAGGCAGAGGCAGTACTGGAACAGTGTGACTACCGACCCAAGGTCGCGATCGTGATGATCCTGTGTAAGTGTTCCGGGGAAGAAGCGGTCAGACGTTTGAAAGCGGCGGATGGCCGTATTGCGGTGGCAATTGAAAATTCCTGATAAAATGGATGTTGCGCAGCTGTGGCGGTAGTGTGCCAACAGCTGCGCAATTGCATTTTGGCGCTGGTGACGAAGTGTTTTGACCAGGTATTTATATGAAAAAGACGAAAGATATGGTAGGATAGACATACAGGAGGCGAAAATATGACACGAACAGAAATGATCGGACAGTGCATCATGGTTGGCCTTCCGGGGACACAGCTGGATGCGGATTTTATTGCGTTGGTCCGGGAATACAAAATCGGAAACGTGGTTCTGTTTAAGCATAATGTTGAAAATCTGGCACAGCTGAAGCAGCTGTGTTCCGATATTCAGGAATTGGTTATCAGCCAGACAGGGCATCCGGCCTTTATCGGCATCGATCAGGAGGGCGGCAGCGTGACGCGCCTGCCGGAGGACGGCGTAAATGTACCGGCGGCAATGGCACTTTCTGCAACGGATGATCCGGAAAATGCCTATCAGGCGGCGGCAATTACTGCGACACAGCTGCGGGCCCTTGGCATAAACTTCAATTTTGCTCCCAGTGCAGATATCAATACCAATCCCAATAACCCGATCATCGGCGCACGATCCTTTGGACAGTCGGCACAACAGGTGACCCCCTATGTGCTGGCGGCGTTGCGGGCATACCGGGAAGCAGGGGTCCTGGCGGCGGTGAAGCATTTCCCGGGCCATGGGGATACCTCCAGTGACTCCCATATTGCGTTGCCGTGTGTCGAAAAAACGCTGGAGGAGATCCAGGCCCAGGAACTGCTCCCGTTTCAGGCAGCAATTGACTCCGGATGTCAGGCGGTGATGACATCGCATATTTTATTCCCGGCGCTGGAGCCGGAAAAAATACCTGCGACTATGTCCCGCAGAATCATTACAGGCCTTTTGCGTGAAAAATGGAACTTCCAGGGACTTGTCATCACGGATTGCATGGAAATGGAAGCCATATCCCGGTTCTACGGTACAGACAAGGGCGCCGTTCGTGCAATCGGCGCAGGCGTCGATATGGTTCTGGTCAGTCACAGTGGGGAAAAAGCAAAGGAAGCATTTTGCGCCATTCAGGACGCAGTGGAAACAGGAGACATTTCGGAACAGCAGCTTCAGACGGCAGTTCAGCGTGTGCTGAAGAGGAAGGAACAATACTGCCTGCCTCCCCGGGGAGAAGCGGGTACACCGCAGGATCACGCAAAGAATATGGCGCTGCGAAGAAAGACCATAACCCTCTATCGCGGAGAAATACCGCATCTGGGGCGTGCACCGTTTTTTGTTGGATGTGCGGATTTTCGCTTTGGGCTTGTGTCGAATGACGGCGGGACAGACACCTTTGCAGGCTACCTGGGCCGGCGATTTGATGCCGCCTGCCTCGTTGTCGACAAGAACCCGGAGCCGTCAGAGATTTGCAGGGCAGTGGAGCGGGCGAAGGGCCATACCGCGATCGTTGCCTGTACATATAATGGACATCTGTTCGAGGGACAGAAGAATCTGGTGCAGAAGTTGGCAAAAACAGGCATTCCCATGGTGGTGGTGGCACTGCGGAATCCATATGATCTGCGTTTTGTGCCCCAGGGTGTTGCCACAGTGGCGGGCTGGGATTATACACCGATGACGCTGGCGTTGATCGGAGATGTTCTGGAAGGGGAATTGGTCCCTCAGGGAAAACTGCCGGTGGATTTAGGAGAAGACGAATGAACTTTGTTTGTGGAATAGACGGTGGCGGTACCAGTACGAAGGTGTTGCTGCGCTGGGAGGATGGCCGGAGACTGGAAACGCGATTTGGCCCGTTCAATATCAACAGTATCGGAGCACAGGGCTTGGCAGCACTTTTGCGGGAAATCATGGATTTTTTGAACACACAAGGCACCTGCTGTGGATTGTGCGTGGGTGCTGCGGGAACGAGCAATGCAAATGTGGCCCGGATCCTGGAGGCGGAAATGGCGCGGGCGGGCATTGACCGCTATTTGTTGGTAGGCGACCAGGACATTGCCCTGCGGGGCGCATTGGGGAAAGAACCGGGGATGGCACTGATCGCAGGAACCGGGTCGATCTGTCTGGGCATCAACGCTGCCGGAGAGAAGAAACGTGTGGGCGGTTGGGGACATCTTATTGGAGATGAAGGCAGCGGTTACGCATTGGGCTGCGCAGCAGTCAGAGCCATTACCCATGCGCTGGATGGAACGGGACCGCAGACAGTTTTGTGCAAAGCAGCAGAGAAATGGTTTTCGCCCGGCAGTCGTGACAGCTTGGTGCGATATGTCTACGGTGGAGACAAAAGCCGTCTGGCAACGTTGGCCCCTGCGGTGCTGGATGCGGCTTCCCGGGGGGATGCCGTGTCCCGGAAAATCGTGGAGGACAATATTCAGGCCCTGTGTTGTATGGCGCAGACTGTGTTTGAGGCGCTGGGCTTTGAACAGGCAAAGCTGGCACTTTTGGGCGGACTTTTGGCCGACCCGTTCTACAGAGGTCAGCTGCAGTCCTGCCTGGAAGAACGGGAACCGCGTATTACCTGCGTTTTGCCTTCTGCCTCTGCGGTGGAGGGTGCAGCGGACATGGCGCAGGATTTGAACGAGGCATAAAACTATGAATTTCAGTAATGCGTCACGCTTGGGACAGATTTTGGAAAAGATCCTGGATCTGTGTAAAATGAATTTGCTGTGGCTTTTGGGTTGCCTGCCGATCGTAACGGCAGGCGCTTCGACTGCGGCGCTGTTTTACACGGCGAATTGCTATCGTCAGGGAGAAGGAACTGTTGCGAAAAATTACTGGAATGGGTTCAAAAACAATTTTTGCCAGGCAACGGTGATCTGGTTGCTGGTAGTGCTGGCGATGGCGGGAAGTCTGGCTTCCGCAGTGATCCTGTTGAGACTTCCGGAAGTGGTTCGAAAGCTTGGTTTGGGGCTGCTGGCAGCAATCCTGATGCTGTTGCTGATCTTTACGAGTATGGTATTTCCCCTGATGTCCCGCAAGCGGTGGAAGCTGGCTACCCTTGCTTCGGATTCCCTTTTGCTTGGGATCGCGTTCCTGCCGAAGACTTTGAAAGTATTGGGCATGGAACTGCTGCCGGTTGCATTGTTTCTGCTGCTGCCGAGAGGCTTGCTTTTCGTGATGCTTTTGTGGGGCATCCTGGGCGTTGCATGGCAGGCCTATGAGATCTGTGGCATTTGGGTCAGCGTTTTTGCTATGTGGATACATAGGAATGAGGATCCAAATGGATGACAGATCCGGGATAGACTACATCCCAACAAAAACACCCCGGGCAGGAAGAAGGGGTTCTTCCTGCCTGTATGTTTCTCCCAATTAGGCCCGAAATCGTAAGATTTCGGGCCTTTTTGCATATTCTGCAAAGTGCAGTTTTACTGCTCCGGACAATTCCGGCGAAAAGCCATATATCCGTGGAGAGAATGCCAGAGTGCAGCGGGGAAAAAGCAGGTTTGCCGGAAAGCAGGATTATTTTTGCAAAATCGATTGCCAACGGCGGAAATCTCCTGTATAATAAATGAAGAAGCCCTATGGAAAGGAACGAAAAATGAAATATTTACTGTTGCCCCTTTGCGCCGGGGTGGTGCTGCTGATTTTGCTGCAGGACCGGATCCGGAAAGGGAAGGAGCGGCGAAAACGGGATTTTCAGCGGCGGCTGGAGCTGGTGCTTTTGCCGAAGGAAACCGTCAAAGCGGTTTGCTCTCAGAAGAAAGGATACTGGGTGCTGACTGGAAAACGGGTACTGTTTACGGCGGGAGAGACCTTTACGGCGGTACCGCTGAAGGAGATCAAACGCACCCAGGGCATGACAAAAGAGGGAAAGAAAACCACGTCTGTTCCCAAAATGGCCAGCCTGACCCTGAAAGGGGAGAAAGAATACACCATTTTCAACACCGGAGAGGAATTTCCGGAGCTGGCAAAAGCTTTGATCGCTGCGGTGAAAAAGCAGAACGCAAAGAAAAAGACGAAAAAATCGAAAAGCTGAATTTCGTAACTATGTTCTTGTGCCTTCCTGGTGCGCTTTGTGGCCGGGAAGCTGAAAAGGGAATGGGGTGAAAAGCCCCGCACGAACAGTGCTGTAAGTGCCGAGAAGACTTTCCGACGGCGAAAGCCGGTCATTGGGGGAGACGTCCCCTGAGAAGGCAGGGAGGATCTTCGCCTGAGACACGAGTCAGAAGAACTGCAAGGACAACCTCACAGGAGACTTCTCCTGTGGGCTTGTTTTGCGTAACTATCACAATTCTTTGCTACACAGGAGGAAAACAGATATGAAAGTGACCTTCCAAATCGAAGGAGGAAACCCGGTAACCATGGAATGCAACGCCGGGGATAATCTGCTGGAGCTGGCCCGCCGGGGCAATGTGGCCATCGATGCCCCCTGTTCCGGCAACGGCTCCTGCGGCAAGTGCCGGATCCGTCTGGTGGAGGGCGAGCTGGACTCTATGCGCAGCCGCCATATTTCCGAGGAAGAATGGGAGGCGGGCTGGCGGTTAAGCTGCAATTCCAAAATCAAATCCGACTGCACCGTGTTCGTGCCGGATATTGCCAGTGCCTACCAGAGCCGGATGAAGACGGCGGACTTGAGCAGTCCCAAGGAAATTGCTATTTTTGAGGAATGCCAGAATAACCTCCGGGAAAGCGGCATTCATTTTACCAATCATTTCCGCAGCGTTGTGCTGACCATGGCAGAGCCTACCCTGGACGATACCATGCCCGACAATGAGCGGCTGACCTGGGCTATCGAAGAAGCCCTGGGGGTGGAGCATGTCCACATTCCCTATACCGTCATGGCCCGGCTGGCTTCCACCCTGCGGGAGCACAACTTTACCGTCTGCGCCAAGGGTGAGCTGGCGGGGGACACCTTCCGCTGTATGGAGATTTCCGCCCCGGAAGATACCGCCATTGTGGGCTGTGCCATCGATATTGGCACCACCACGGTGACCATGGTCTTTACGGATCTGAAAACCGGCAAGCTGCTGGCCAAGGGTTCCTCCGGCAACGGCCAGATCCGCTATGGTGCGGACGTTATCAATCGGATCATTGAGCAGGGTCACAGCGGTGGCAAGGCCAAGCTGCAAAATGCCATTATCAAAGAGACCCTGAACCCCATTATCGCAAACCTCTGCAAGAGTTCCGGCATCAGCGCCCGGAGCATCCTGCGGCTGAGCATCGGTGCCAACACCACTATGAACCATCTGCTGCTGGGCGTGGATGCCTCTCCCGTACGGATGGAGCCCTACATCCCCAGCTTCTTCCGGTGGGAAGGACTGCTGGCGGAGGATCTGAAGCTCCCGGCCAATCCTCTGGCACCTGTTATCATTGCTCCCAACATCGGCTCCTACGTCGGTGGCGACATTACCGCCGGTACTCTGGCTGCCGGAATCTGGGACAAGGACGAAATGAGTCTGTTCATCGATTTGGGTACCAACGGCGAGATCGTCTTCGGCAACCGGGATTTCCTGATGAGCTGCGCCTGTTCTGCCGGCCCGGCCTTTGAAGGCGGCGACATTTCCTGCGGTATGCGTGCCACCGATGGTGCCGTGGAAGCGGCGGTTATCGATAAGGACACCATGGAGCCTGCCTTCGAGGTCATTGGTGACCCGGGGCAGAAGGTAGTGGGCATCTGCGGTAGCGGCATTATCGATATGATCTCCGAACTGTTCCGCTGTGGCATCATCAATGCCAAGGGCCTCTTCGTCCGGGAAGGCAAGCGGGTTAAGCACGACGAGCACGGTATGGGCCGCTATGTGGTGGCCTTCGCCGAGGAATCCGAGACCGGCCGGGAAGTCAGCCTGAACGAGGTGGACATCGACAACTTCATCCGGGCCAAGGGTGCTATTTTCTCCGCCATCGATACCCTGCTGCAAAGTGTGGATATGACCGTGGATCTCATTGACCGGGTCTATGTGGCCGGTGGTATCGGTTCCGGCATCAATATGAAGAACGCCGTGAATATTGGCATGTTCCCGGATGTGGAGCTGGAAAAGTTCCATTACATCGGCAATTCCTCCCTGACGGGCTCCTATGCTATGGTGGTCAGCGACGAGGCCAACGCCAAGTGTTCCGAAGTGGCGGCCAATATGACCTATCTGGAACTGAGCACCTATCCCGGGTATATGGATTCCTTCGTGGCGGCCTGCTTCCTGCCCCATACCAACCGCAGCCTGTTCCCCAACAGCATTCAGGAGATGTAAGATGTTTCTGAACTGTCAGCATCACATCGCCGTTATCGCCAGCGATTATGAAAAGGCGAAGGAATTTTACATTGACAAGCTGGGCTTTGTGCTGGAACGGGAAATTTACCGCCCGGAACAGGGAGACTATTTGCGGATGCTCCGGCAGGGAGATACCTGCATCGAGCTGTTCATCCGGCCCGACGCACCTGCTCGGGTGACGAATCCGGAAGCACTGGGGCTGCGGCATCTGGCCTTCCGGGTGGAAGACATTGTTCCGGCAGTCCGGTGGTTAAATAAAATGGGCATTGAAACGGAGCCCATCCGGGAGGATCCCTATAACGGCGGAAGATTTACCTTCTTCCGGGATCCCGACGGCCTGCCTCTGGAATTACACGAATAAAGGAGAAATAGCATGATCCTCGAAAATCTGCACCATTTAGCCATCGTGGTTTCGGACTACGAAAAGTCCAAGGATTTTTATGTAAACAAACTAGGCTTCACCATCATCCGGGAAGAGCACCGGCAGGTCCAGAAGGACATCAAGCTGGAAGTCCAGCTGGGCAACTGCTTTTTGGAGATCTTCGGCAAGCGGAACCCGGAACCCAATCATGGTAAGCCCACCCGCTGCGGCGTGTGGCATGTCTGCTTCCACGCACCGGATCTGGACAAGACCATTGCGGAGCTGAACGCCGTTGGCATTCCCACGGATCCCATTATGGTCAATGCCTCCAACGGCAAGCGCATCGCTTTCTTCTACGATCCCGATGGCCTGCCTCTGGAACTCCATGAGTAATCATAAAGTAAGGAACGAATAATATGCAGATTGAAAATCACAAAGAAGAAGTCCCCTTTGCTCATTATGAAGAAAAGTTCCGTGCTCTGGATCCTTCTGCTGTGCCGGAACGGCTGGAAGGTGTTCACTGGGATGGTCAGGAATTCACCGTGACGCTGCTGGGCCGGGAATTTGCCATTGCCCATCCGGACTATGCCATCCGTGCCCTGGACGGCGGTGCATTGCCCCCGCTGCCCACTCAGACTTTCCTGCTGCGCTACCTGCTGGAAAGCCGGGACGTGGCATGGGCAGGGGAGTGGAAGACCTTCCGGGAAATGCCCTGGGGAGAAATGTATAATAAGCCCTACACCGGCCGGGTGCTGACCCGGGCTGCCTTTACCCTGGGAAC
Source organism: uncultured Oscillospiraceae bacterium (assembly GCA_964468195.1). Classification (GTDB taxonomy): domain Bacteria; phylum Bacillota; class Clostridia; order Oscillospirales; family Oscillospiraceae; genus Faecousia. The sequence goes on from CAYXUI010000040.1 coordinate 13,669, forward strand.
CCGGGTGGCGGCCTTCCGGGCAGCAGCAGAAAAAATGGGGGCAGAGCCGGTAAAGCATGGCGATGCAGGTTTTGAATTTGCCCTGATTGGCGGCTATAAAATGCGCATTCTGGTCTGGGAAGGGGATGACGAATTCCCCCCCAATGCCCAGGTGCTCTACTCCGATAATTTTGCCGAAGGCTTCGCTGCCGAAGACCGGGTGGTGGCGGGAGATATCCTGATCTCTACCATTAAGAGCTATATGTGACAAGTGCAAACTCGTGCCATAAACTGTGGCACGGGTTTTTGCGCGCCAAGCCCGGGAACGCTACGGGTGTGTGCAGGCCTGCGTCTGCACAAATTAAAAAGTTCAAAATTGAACAAAAAGTTCTTGACATTTGTGCTTGCGGATGGTATACTCTTGATTGTTCAAAAACGAATCAACTGGAGGAGGGCAATATGGAACCTGTCAATCCCTTTCACTATTTTGATACCATGAACCGGGCTACGAAGGGCTATGCCAAACTTCTGGATCCCATCTGCAAAAAATATGAGCTGACCCGCAATGAGCTGGATGTGTTGCTGTTTCTGACCAACAATCCGGGGTATGACCGGGCAGTGGACATTGTGAACAACCGGGGGATCTCCAAGAGTCATGTCTCCCTGTCCATCACCAATCTGGAAGCCCGGGGCCTGCTTCGGCGGCAGGAGGATCCGGAGAACCGGCGTACCATCCACCTGAAACTGACGGAGGCGGCCATCCCCATTACGGACACCGGCCGGATGGCCCAGAAACGCTTTTTTCAGTATCTCCACAAAGGCGTCACGCAGGAGCAGCTGGAAGCGGTGATGGATATGGCCCGGCGTGTGTCGGAAAATATCCGGAACATTGAGGAGATCCTTTGATTTTTGGTGGAAATACCAGTGGAAGGTTCAAAAATTAACAGATGCGTTCTGGTGTAATATATCGTATAATAGGAATGATAAATTGAGAAAGGAGTCTTGTCCCGTGGCAAAGACTGAAAGACCCAAGCAGGATATGGGAACCGGTTCCGTCAAAAAACTGATGGTCCAGATGGCAGTTCCCGCATTGGTTGGTCAGGTTGTGAACCTGCTGTATAATATTGTTGACCGTATCTACATCGGCCATCTTCCGGAGATCGGTGGTACCGCTCTGACGGGCGTGGGTCTGTTTACCCCCATTCTGATGCTCATTACCGCATTTGCCATGCTGGCCGGTGCCGGTGGTGCCCCCCGGGCTGCCATTGCCATGGGCCGTGGGGAGAAGGAAAATGCGGAAAAGATCATGGGCAACTGCTTCACCGTGATCCTGATTCTGGCGGTGATCCTGACGGCGGTATTCTATGTCACCTGCCCCACCCTGTTGCGGTGGTTCGGTGCTTCGGATGCCACGCTGCCCTACGCTGTGGAGTATGGTCGCATTTATGTGCTGGGCAGTGTGTTCGTCCTCATCACCATGGGCATGAACACCTTCATCACCACCCAGGGTTTTGCCAAGATCAGTATGCTCACCACCGTCATCGGTGCCGGTACCAACATCGTGCTGGATCCCATTTTGATGTTCGGCTTCGGCATGGGGGTCAAGGGTGCTGCCATTGCCACCGTTGCCAGCCAGGCTGTCAGTGCCGTGTGGATCCTGCTGTTCCTCACCGGGAAGAAGACCATCCTGAAGCTCCAGCCCAAGAATATGAAGCTGGTGGGAAAGGTGATCCTGCCCTGCCTGGGTCTGGGCATTTCCAGTTTCTTCATGGTGGCAACGGAGTCTGTTCTGTCCATCTCCTTCACTTCCAGCCTGTCCCGTTACGGCGGTGACGTGGCCGTTGGCGCCATGACGGTGCTGACCTCCATCAACCAGCTCATTACCATGCCCCTCAGCGGCATTTGCCAGGGCGGCCAGCCCCTCATCAGCTACAACTACGGCGCCAAGAAGTACGACCGGGTGAAGGAAGCCTTCTTCTGCCAGTTCTTCGTCTGCGTTGCCTACACCACTGTGTTCTGGCTGCTGCTGCTGATGATGCCCAACGTCTTCGCCGGGATCTTCACCAGCGATGCCGCACTGGTGGACTACACCGCCTGGGCTCTGAAGATCTTCCTGTGCATGGGCTTCTCCGTGGGCTTCCAGATCTCCTGCCAGCAGGCCTTCATGGCGCTGGGTCAGGCCAAGATCTCCCT
>CAYXUI010000041.1:0-15728 GCA_964468195.1 uncultured Oscillospiraceae bacterium
CCGGATGGGCAAGCCGAAGAACGCCGTATATAACCAATTTGTGGACAAGTATTTTGCCCTGAACAAACAGTATGGCATGAATCAGTATTTGGTGCCCTACCTCATGTCCAGCCACCCCGGCTCCACCTTGAAAGAAGCCATTGAGCTGGCAGAATACATCCGGGAAATGGGCTACAATCCGGAACAGGTTCAGGACTTCTACCCCACCCCCTCCACCCTTTCCACGGTGATGTACTATACCGGTCTGGATCCCCGGACCATGGAAAAGGTCTATGTCCCCACGGATCCCCACGAAAAGGCCATGCAGCGGGCTCTGATCCAGTACCGCAACCCGAAAAACTACTACTTGGTCCGGGAAGCTCTGCTGAAAGCCCACCGAGAGGATCTCATCGGTTCCGGCCCCAAATGCCTGATCCGGGCGGTGCCCCCCAAAGCCGGCGGCCACGCTGCTCCCCCGCCCAAAGTCCCGGCCAAGGGAAAGGTACCCGGAAAGAAATCCCCTCCTCCTAGGACTCCCGGAAAAAAACCCGCCGCCAAGCCCGCAAAAAAGCCTGCCACTCCCCCCAAGCGAAAGAAATGAGGTGCATTTTCCATGAAAATTGACAGTCTACTCAAGCTCATCATCGCCATGGTTGCTTTGGCCGTGGGCTTCTTCCTGCCGGATATTCTGGAATTTATCAAGACTCTGTTTGTATAACAAATGCGCCGCTTGCCAACAAAAGGCAGGCGGCGCTTGCCTCTCCTTTTGGGAGAGGCAAGACGTGGAGCGTATCGATGTCGATACGCTCCACAAACTATTTTATGGGAAATACTGCACCGTCCCCTACAGACTTGGGTTTCGCGTTGCCCGCTGTTTCTCCCAGAAGGCCACAGCCTGTTGCAGCCATCCCTCGCAGGGCAGGCCTTTTCCCAGCCCCACGCCATGCTCCACCCCGGCAAATTCGATGCACTGACAGAGCACACCCGCTTCTTCCAACGCCTTTTTCAGCATCCGGCTGTTGTCCGGGTCCACACAGCTGTCGCTGCCGCCCCACCATAGGAAGGTAGGAGGATAGTTTGCCGTGATCTGCTGTTCCACACTGGTAAGGCCTACCATTTCTTCCGAAGGGTTCTCCTCCAGCAGGAAATTCCGGCTGCCTTCATGGGCCTTTTCCCCCATGGTCACCACGGGATAGACCAGCACCATGGCACCGGGCTTCGGCAGACCATACCGGGCATAGCCCATGGCATCGGTACCGAAACTGGCCGCCAGATGGCCACCGGCAGAGGAACCCCAGAGGCTGTAGCCTTCCAAGTCAATCTTCCAGTCTGTTGCGTGATCCTGAATGTCCCGGATGGCCCGGGCCAGATCCTCCTGGGGGGTCGGATACTTTGCCAGATCCTTCACCCGGTAGTAGACCACCACAGCATGATAGCCCTGCTTGTTCAGCTCCTTGGCATAGGGATAGCCCTCCAGGAAACTGCAAACCCGCCGGTAACCGCCGCCGGGGCAGATCACCGCCACCGGGTGGGATTTCCCATCTTTCACAAGATAGGGGCGAATGGCATACCGGTTTTCCCGGTTGGTATCGAAATACTCCCGGATTTTGCTGGCTGCACTTCGTTTCATAAGCCATTTCTCCTGTAATACAGCATTTCATAAGCAATGCCGTTTTCTTCTCCTGCCTGCAAGGTTTCCGCCAACCTCCACGCCGGGTCAGCATCCAGATCCGTGAAGAAGGTATCGGACTCCGGGCATGTATGAACCTTGGTGACATAAGCCCCATGGCAGTAAGGAAGCATCTGCCGATAGATGCTTCCGCCGCCGATGACCATGGCTTTTTCCGCATGTTTTGCCAGTTTCAAAGCTTCTTCCGGAGAAGCACAGACCGTGAAACCGGGAAATTCCCCGCCGCTGCGGCTCAGGAGCACATTCACCCGCCCCGGCAGGGGCTTCTTCCCCGGAAAGTCCTCCATGGTCCTCCGGCCGGTGATGACCAGGCAGCCCCGGGTGGTCTCCCGGAAGAACTTCCGGTCGGCAGACAGGGCAATGGGCTGGGTTCCATCTTTTCCGATGCCCCAGTCGTCATAAACTGCTACGATCAAATCCATATCTTCCCCCTCAAATCGCCAGAGGAATTTCAAAGGCAAAGGGATGGAATTGATAATTCTCCATCCGGAAAGAATCCTTGGTGAAAGCATAGAAATCCGTTACTTCCGGGTCAACGGTGAACTTAGGAGCCGGATACCCCTCCCGTTCCAGCATGGCCTTCACGGCGGGAATGTGCCGGTCGTAAATGTGGCAATCCGCAATGACATGGACAAATTCACCCACCTCCAGCCCGGAGACCTGGGCCATCATGTGGGTCAGCACGGCATACTGCACCACATTCCAGTTGTTGGCGGTGAGCATGTCCTGAGAACGCTGATTCAAAATGGCGTTGAGCTTGTTGCCCGTGACGTTGAAGGTCATGGAGTAGGCACAGGGGTACAGGTTCATTTCGTGGAGATCTTCAAAATTGTAAATATTGGTCAAAATCCGCCTGGAAGCCGGGTTGTGCTTCAGGTCATAGAGCACCCGGTCCACCTGATCCATGTCCCCTTCCTTGTAGTGATGCTTCACCCCCAGCTGATAGCCGTAAGCCTTGCCGATGGTGCCATCTTCCCCGGCCCATTCATCCCAGACATGGCTGCCCAGGTCACAGATCCGGTTGGACTTCTTCTGCCAGATCCACAGCAGCTCATCGATGGCGCTTTTCCAGTAGGTACGCCGCAGGGTCATAATAGGAAATTCTTCCGCCAGATTATAGCGGTTCACCACGCCAAAGGTCTTGATGGTGTGGGCCGGTGTACCGTCTGCCCAGTGGGGCCGGACGTCCATGCCTTCATCGGAGAATCCCTCCTCCAGAATTTTCCGGCATGTCTGTTTGTATAATTCGTCTGCTCTGCTCATAGCAGATTCCTCCCTTTCTTTTCTGGGGCTATCATAGCATATCCGGAGTTGCCTTTCAAGACTTTTCCGCCATCCGCACCTCTCCCCGCAAAAAGCTCCCAACGTTTGTGCGCAAGCGAAAAAGGTCCCCTGCCGGATGGCAGGGGACTCTTTTATATCTTTGTTTTACAGCAGGTCACTGGTCTTGACCCAGCCCTTATCGGTGCGGGCCATATCACCGACGATCTCGTAAATGTCGATGACGGACATTCTGGAGTAAGTACCGGCAATACCGGAACAGTTGGAATCGGTGTAGATGATGCTGTTCTCATTGTAAACCACACGGGCATCCACAACGCCTGCCACAACAGGAGTCAGATCCACATAGTACAGGTAGACCCAACCGGCATCGCAGCGGCCCCAGGCCATATTCTCAGCGATGGTGGTTTCATAGATCACCAGGCTCTGACCATACTTCAGGGTAGTGGTCTTGGCAGCGCTGGTGGAAGCGCTGGCGCGGACATTCACCTCGTTGGTGTTGATGACCTTACCGGTGTAGCGGTAGCCGCTGGTGTTGGTCACATAGCCGCCGGAGTTGCTGCCGTTGCCCAGAACAGGACCGGTGGTAGCGGTGGTGTTGCTGCTGTTGTTGGAAGAGGAGCTGCTGACGGTGAGCGCACCCTCTGCCATGTTGTCCAGACGGATCCAGCCGCCGTTTGTGCCCAGATCCTCTGCGTAGCCCCAAACCTTGTCGTCCACGATCTTCAGGGTGGTGATGGTCACCTGAGTGCCCTTGTCGATGGAAGCAATGATGGTGCCGTTGGCGCTGTCACGGACATTGACTTCTGCGTAATCCTTGACGGTGTAGGTACGCTCGTCCAGGGAGTTCAGCAGGATGTTGTCTGCGGGAGCCTCGACCCAGCCACCGTTGACCCGGGCCCAGTAAGTGGTCTTGGAGGTGACGGTGGTGGTGGTAGTGGTAGCATTACCGTCCACCACTTCACCGATCTCAGCGGTGACCTTGGTGGTAACGGAGCGCAGCTCCTGGATGGTGACGTTCTCGCCGTTGCTCAGGGTGGACACGGTGATGGCATCTTCATCCGCAGTCTTCTTCACGGGCACATTGGAGCCAATGACCACGCCGGTGTAAACGGAAGGCGTGCTGACCACAGTGGTGTTGCCCTCGGTTTCGGAGGTATAGCCGCCGGCGTTCTGACCGGCATTGGCGTCGGTGGTAGTCTCACTGGAGCTGCCGATGGGGTACTTGGAGATCATGGTGATGTAGTCCATGCAGACCCAGCCCTTCTCGGTGCGGCCCCACTTGGAGGTTGCGGTGGAAGTGACTTCCAGAATTTCCACGGTGCTGCCGGTCAGCAGCTTGCCGGTAACGGCATAGCCGGTACCAGCGCCCTGACGGACATTCACACCGGTGTAGGTGTTGGCAACGATGCCCAGGCCAGTCTCCACGGCGGTGGAGCCAGTGGAACCGGTGGTACCGTTGGAGCCGGTGGAGGAGGAATCCTCGTCACCGCCTACGGTGCCTTCGTAAACATTCAGATACTTTGCGGAAACCCAGCCGTCGGCTTCGTAGTCATATTCGCCGTTGCGGTTGCTGTCCACCTTGTACCAGCTGCAATCGTCGTTGGCTTCCCAGACGTTCACAGTGGTGCCGTTGGACAGGCTGCCCAGCACGGTGCCGTAGATGGCGCCGGTGGAACGGACCTTGACGCTGCCGGTATTGATGACAGTGGCCACCAGGCCGGTGTCATAGTTGTCGCTCTCCACGTTGTCGATCACGGGAGCGTTGCTGCGCTGGACATACTTGGAAGCCAGGTTCACCCAGCCGCCGTACTTCTCGGTTTTGCCCCAGATGGTGGCATCCACCACGGCGATGTCGCTGATATCCAGCTCCACGCCCTTGACAATCTTTTCCACGGTGGAAGCGCTGGAGTTAGCTTCGCTGCGGACGCTGACGGAGTCAGACACCACAACGTACTTGGCCACGTCCATGATGACGTTCTTCAGCATGATCCAGCCGGTGCCGTTAAAGCCCCAGATGTTGCCTTCAGCATCATTCTTGACCATGCTCATGGCAACCAGAGTGCCGGCAGCGATCTCCTTGCCGATGGTTTCGGAGGAGTGGGAAGCTTCGGTGTGGGCGGTGACAGCCTCCACGGTGGTACCGGTGAAGGTGTACGCCAGGACGTCAGCGCTGTTGCTGTAGTCCAGGTTGGTGTTCAGCATGGTGACCTTTGCGTAGGTCAGCAGGATCCAGCCTTCGCTGGTACGGCCCCACTGATGGCCGTTGACGAACTTGATCTCATAGATATCCACATGGTCGCCGTCGGCCAGTGCGCCAACAATGGCGTTATCGGTACCGGCGCCGCTGCGGACATTCAGGTAACCCTGGCAGTTGACCACTGCGGTGGCAACCAGGTTGGAATTGGAGGAAGAGCTGCCGGTGTTGGAGTAAGCGGGGTTATCCTTCACGGCATTCCAGTTGGTGTACATCAGTGCCACCCAGCCGATGGTGTTGCCGTATTCGTCGGCCACCTGGCCCCACAGATAGCCGGAACCATTGGCGGTATCCACGATCCGCAGCTGGTCGCCCTGGTTGTAGGTGCCGTTCTGGGCACTGGAGACGCTGGCGTTGACACGGGAGCGGACATAGCTGTTGGTAACAGTAACCGTAACATCGATATCGAACTGGCTCTTGCCGTTGGCAGTGCCGCTGACCAGAACCCAGCCGTCACCGTTTTCCAGGTGGCCCCAGCGGACGCCATTTTCATCGATGAAGTCTCTGTCGATGATCACGTTGCCATCGGTCTGAGTACCGACGATGTTGCAGTCATCGGGGTTATCGTAGATATACAGATTGGCCAGCATGCTGAGGGACAGCCAGTTGTAAACCTTCAGTGCTTCCTCGTAGGTAGCGCTGGGAGACTGCCACTGCGCAATCAGTTCACTGCTCTCGCCGCCCTGGAAGGCAGACAGCTTGGGAACCCAGGTCGTACCGTCATCCTGATACCAGCCCAGGAAGATCATGTTCTTCAGGGTAGGCACAGGAGCGGGGGTCGCGTTCAGGTTCTTATCGAAGTACTGGGTGTACTTGCCGTTGGTGCCTTCGGCCATGGTGCCGCCGTTGGCATCGTAGTTGACATAAGTATAATTGCTGGGAGCCACATTAGAGTAAGCACCATTGAGGTACATATTGGCCTCGATCATGCGGCGGTCAACGGCGCTGACCTTCCAGTTGGCATCGGAGCCGGTACCGGAGGCATGGCCGATAGCATTCAGGAATGCATTGCCGGTGAGGCCCTGAGATACGGCGCTCTTCAGCGTGCCGGTGCCGCTGAGCCATGCGGTACCGATGTCATAGGACAGGATCACCAGAGCATCGTGCTGATTCTGCGTCAGGCTCAGACCGGAGGCATTGACAGCAGAGTCCAGTTCCTTCAGCTTTGCCCGCAACGCGGTGTCTGCCTTGGATTCGCTGATGGAGTGGGCGGTGTGGTCACTGCCCTTCTCGGTACAGACGGTGCCGTAACCATTGCGCCACTCGGTTCCATATTGTGTACAGGTCTTGCTATAATTCTGCATCTGCTTCAAGACAGTGATCGCGCTCTCGCTGACAGACAGGCTTGCAGCGGAAGCGGCCATGGGCAGCATGCCCACCAGCATGATCAGAGTCAGTAATACGCATACAATTCTCTTGTTCATAGCTTCTTACTCCTTTTATCTTTTGTAAGTAACGGTATTATAACAGACCTGTTTACAAATTGCAATACCTTTTTTGAAAATAATTACATTTTTGTTACAAATATTTTCCAAGATTTGTTACCGTTTCCCTTATCCCTGGCAAAGTTCCCGGCTTTTTCGGTATCTTCCCTCTATTTCCAAGCGAAATTGAATCTTTTTTGTTTCCAATTGTTATGTCCCCCATTGCCAACAGAAAGCCATTGACTTTCGATTTTCCCACTGCTATACTCATCTCAAAGAAATCTCGAGGTGATATTATGGCAGAAACGTCGGTTTTGATTGGCATGAGCGGCGGCGTGGACAGCTCCGTGGCCGCCTTTCTCATGCAGCAGCAGGGCTACCGGTGCATGGGCGTGACCATGCGGCTGTTTGACTCCCTGGAGCAGGAAAGCACCTGCTGCTCTCTGGACGATGTGGAAGATGCCCGGGCTGTGGCCTACCGGCTGGGGATCCCCCATTATGTTTTCAATTTTAAGGATACCTTTGAAACATCGGTAATACAAAAATTCGTCTCCTGCTACGAGCAGGGCCAGACCCCCAATCCCTGTATCGACTGCAACCGGTATCTGAAATTCGGAAAGCTTCTTCACCGGGCCGAAGAACTGGGCTGTGACTATGTGGTTTCCGGCCACTATGCCCAGGTGCGGCAGGACAAAACCACCGGCCGGTATTTATTGTATAAGGCCGCTGACCGGGCAAAAGATCAAACCTACTTTCTTGCCTGCCTGAATCAGCAGCAGCTTTCCCACATTCTCTTCCCTCTGGGCGGCCTGACCAAGCCGGAAGTCCGGAAAATCGCCGAGAAAAACGGTTTTATCAACGCCCGGAAGCACGACAGTCAGGACATTTGCTTCGTCCCCGATGGGGATTATCTGGCCTTTCTGGAAAAATACACCGGCAAGACCTATCCCGCCGGAGATTTTCTGGATGTAACCGGAAACGTTGTAGGCCGGCATCACGGTGCCCCTGGCTATACTTTGGGGCAGCGGAAAGGTCTGGGCATTGCCCTTGGCACCCCGGTCTACGTCTGCGGCAAGGATATGCAGAAAAACACCGTTACTGTCGGCCCCAACGAATCCCTGTTCTCCAATGCCCTCCGGGCCAACGACTGGAACTGGTATCCCTTCAAGACCCTCACCGCCCCCATGGCTGTCACCGCCAAAATCCGCCACTCCCAGGTAGAACACGAAGCCATGGTCTACCCGGAAGAAAACGGCTTCGCCCGGGTGGAATTCCGCCAGCCCCAGCGGGCCATTACCCCGGGGCAGGCCGTGGTGCTGTATGACGGCGATCTGGTCGTCGGCGGCGGCACCATAACCGAAGCACTTTCTTTATAATAAGCAGCAAAAACCGGAGGTACCGCAAAAGCGGCACCTCCGGTTTTTTACCGTTCAAATTTTCCCGACTGTTTCCGAAGCATCGGCTTTTCCCGGCCATAGCGGATCAGCAACACCAGAATGGCAGCACAGATGGCACTGATCTTCCAGCCCAGAGAGAAGGCCGCGTTTTCATAGGTAAAGGTCACGGTGTGTTCCCCTTCCGTCAGTGTAACCGCTGCCATACAGTTGCCCACCAGAACCGTTTCCACTTCCTTGCCATCCACCCGTACCTTCCAGTTCCCGTTCTGGGGGATGGAGGTGTACAGCAGGCCATCCCGGTCACAGGAAATGGTTCCCGCCACATAAGTGCTTTCAAACTCCGTCAAGCGCCAGGTGGAAGTATTCAGGATATCGTAGCCTTCCCAGAACAGATCACAGTCCAAAATGGCAGCTTTGACATCCATGGTACTGGTTTCCCCGGAGTCACAGACAATGCGGATATCGATGACATCTCCGGCTTTCACATCTCCCACCGCCATCATCTGGGGCAGGCTGATGGTCTCCTTGTACAACTCCAAACCATTGATGCTGACATAGTAATCATTCCGCTTGGGCAGATCCAGCCGGATGCACACGAAACCGTCCCGGTCGGCGGTGTAGCTGTAGATCACGTTGGAATTGTCCATGGTCTCATCGTAGCGGATAAAACCATTTCCTGCGTTTTCCGTAATTGCCACGCCGGTTCCGATAATGCTCAGCTGCTCTCCGGGGATCTGGAACCAGACGTTTCCCACAAGACCGGTAGCAGCGGCAAAGAGATCATTCTGGAAATCAAAATCTCCCGCAGTGTCAAATTCCAACTCTGCCAGTTCGGGCTCCGCCAGGAAGCCCAGGGGCAGATATGCCTGGTTTTCCAGCAATGTGGTATCGCCAAAGTGGTTCACATCCTGGAAGAAGGTACTGGTTTTGTCCTTGCCGTCCCGGTCGATCATGTATTTCAGCCCCAAAAACAGATTGGACACCGGGGAGCTTTCCTCAAACAAATACCGGTTATAGGTGTTTTTCGCGCCGTAACCCAGAGACTGCATAAACAGCGTGGTGCTGACATTGGCAGAGCTTGTGAAGGCGGACACGCCGTTGTAGCCGTTCAATGCACCATCGTTCAGGGTCTGGGAGTGGGTGGTCTCTGCCCGGTAGAAGAGGTCATCCTCCCGCTCCTTCATATAGCGGATGACGGAAGCGGTATATTCCGTGCCTTTGGGATAATTCTTCACACTGGTGCCGGTGAAGTACAGGCCGAAGCACACCAGATTGGCTGTCAGTTCCACGCCCATGACCACAAAAATCAGGATCCGGGAGATTCTGCGCTGTCTGGCTCTTCCCAGCCGCCACAGGCGCAGCTCCTTTTCCCCGGCCTCCTCCGGCAGAGGCTCTTTGACACTGCCATAGACCATGGCTCCCAGATACAGCAGCAAAAATACCAGATTGTACACCAGATACACCGGGAAATCCACGCTGATGGGCCCAATGTCTACGCTGGTGGTTTCCAGCAGAGAATTGGAGCAGGCCAGGATCGCTGCCGCCAGGGCCCCGCAGGCCAGGATCTTCCCGGTACCAAAACTGCGCCGCAGCAGCCAGGCCCGGTAGGCCATGTACAGCACCACAAAGCTGTACAGGAAGCTGAACCGGTAGGGGATCATATTGGTAAAGTGGAACCCATGCCAGATATAATCCAGCTGCCGGATGATAAAGCTGACATTGAAAAACAGCAGCAGCCCGACGGCGCAAAGCTTGTCCCGTAGCTTAATCTCCTTTGCCGACAGATACAAAAACATCAGCACAATGCTGCCAATGCCGCAGTAGAGGTTAGGCAGGCCTTCCTTAAAATTGGGCTTCAAAGCACCGCCCATATTCCCCGCCACCTGCCGCATGGCATCGAACAGGCCCTTGATGGTATTTTCCGACGCAATATTCAGCCGGAAGCCGGAGGGGAATTTGTTGACGCTGGACTGGGTGGTTTGCAGTGCCGCCAGAGCCGGCAGTTCCAGAATAGCCGTCATGCCAATGGCCAGCGCCGAGAAGAAGGCGATGCGCAGAAGGTCCCCAAAGAATTTCTTCCATCCACCCCATCGGCAGATCTGGTAGACGAAGAACAGGAAAAACACAAAAATACAGGTAAACAGCCCAATATAATAGTTGGCAAAAATAGAAGCAAAGAGGCTCAGGGTATAAAGAAGAAACTTCTTCTCTTTCAGCAGCGCTATCATGCCCAATACCACCAGGGGCAACAGAGCAAAGGTATCCAGCCACATAATGTTCCACTGAAAGCCCAGCGCCCAGGCACACAGACCATAAAATCCACCGAATATGGAAATGGACAGATCATTCTTCCCGAAGATCCCCCGTAAGAACAGGGCGAAAAACAATCCCGCAAATCCCAACTTAATGGGAACCAGCAAAGAAAAATATTCCAGCACCCATCCCTCCGGCACCAGCACACTGAGAAGATTCAGCGGACTTGCCAGATAGTAAGCAATGAGCCCCAGATAATCCATACCCAGGCCCACGCTCCAGGTGTACAGCAGCCCGTCCCCATTGCGCAGCGCTTCCCGGAAGGCCACGAAGAAAGGATAATACTGGTGGTACATATCGGAATACAGCATGGAATACTGGCCGAAGGGTTCATAGTGGCTGATGAGCATGACAAACAGCATCCCCACACAGGGAATGGCAAAGGCCAGCGCCGGATAGTTCCATTTTCGATTATGACCCTGAACGATCTTCATAGGGTTCCTCCAATCGTATCGTAAGCTTTCCCATAGTTTACCACGTTTTCCCGCCGGGGTAAAGCGGAAAGAAAAAGTTTACATAGCGTTGCTAACGTTGTTGCATAGTTCCGTGTTATATACCCACAGCAATGGTCCCCCAGCCGATACCTGTAATGGTGTCAGCTGGGGGTATTGGTTTACCTGAAATTAAATATTTTTAATAATGACCTGCTCGATCACATCGGCGGCGTGTTCGCAGAGGTCGCAGCAGTTTTCCAATCCTTCATAAACGGCTTTGGCGCCCAGCAGCGCCTTACCATCCAAGTTAGACCCGAACAGCGTGTAAATGGATTCCATGTATACGTTGTCAGCCTCGATTTCAATGTCGTTGACTTTAATCAGCAACCCTCTGAGCTTTTCAGGCTTCTTGAAATTTTTCAACTCTGCCGTAGCTTCGTGGAGGGCTTTCACGCACCGGTTGACGATACGGGAGAGGTCTGCTGTCCGTTCCGGGATCACATCGATGCGGTACATATACACATCCAAAATCACTTCGTCCAAAGCGTCGGTAATGTCGTCGATGATCTGCACCAGGCGGAGAATATCCTCCTGATCGATAGGGGTAATAAACTCCGTGGAGAGTTTTTTCAAAATATCGTGGTGAATTTCATCGGCCTGATGCTCGATTCCGTGCATCTGTGTGCGGTAAGCTCCCACACTGTCAGCGTTAAATTTGCAGAGAATGTCCTCCAACAGGTTGGATGCCTCTACGCAATAGGCAGATTGCTTCTGAATCAGCTCAAAATAATCGTTTTGTTTCTTAGCCATGATGTTGCCTCCTTATGCAAAAATCAATAAAAACAGTTTCGCCATACCAAATCCCAGCAGTCCGCAGCCGGGGAATGTAAATACCCATGTCAGCACCAGTTCTTTAACAACGCTCCAGTTCACATTGCTAACTCGTCTTGCTGCACCCACACCCATGATGGCGGTGGTTTTCGTGTGGGTCGTGCTTACCGGAATACCGGTCAGGCTGGACAGAAGCAGACAGATCGTAGCGGAAAAGTCTGCCGCAAAGCCCTGATAGGGCTTCAACTTCACCATATCCATGCCCACAGATTTGATGATCCGGTAGCCGCCAATGGAAGTGCCCAGCCCCATGACCGCAGAACACAGCACCATCAGCCACAGAGGAACCACAAAGCTGCTGGCTTCTGCTTGTCCTCCTGCAAAAGCGGCGCCCAGCAGGAAGATGGCCATGAATTTCTACCCATCTTGCGCTCCGTGCATGAATGCCATCGCTGCACCGCCGGATACCTGCGCCCAAGAGAAAAAGCGTTCGGATTTCAGTCGGTTTTGGTTACGGAAACAGAATACCGTCAGTTTGGAAGAAAGAAAGAAAACCAAGGACAAAACCCAGCAGGGTGGACAGGAAAATGCCATAGATGACCTTGATCCATTCTCCACCGTTGATACCGGAAAAGCTGTTTTGAATCGCCACCGCAGCACCGGAAATACCGGCGATCAATGCGTGGCTCTCGCTGGTGGGAATGCCAAAATACCATGCAGCCGTTGCCCAAATCACGATTGCTGCCATGTCCGCACACAGGGCAATCAGGGCAAGGTGGGAATCGCCGCCGAAATCCACCATGTTGTAGATAGTAAAAGCGACAGAGCTATTGATGGTCGTCATCACCAACACGCCGAGAAAATTGAAAATTGCCGCCATGATAATGGCTTTTCTCACGCCAATCGCCCGTGTGGAAACACAGGTGGCAATGGCGTTGGGGGCATCCGTCCAGCCGTTGACAAGGATCACCCCAAGGGTCAGCACTGTTGATACGAATAGCATTGGGTTTTCCAGCATTTGCCGGAAGAAATCAATCATATTCATGAAATTACCTCCGTGCTGTAGCAGGTTTTCGTTTGCCGGTTTGAGATCGTTTTTTGTGTGAGGGATGCCTGTACAGTTGTTTCATGCAATCATTTCTCCTTTTGATAAGTATTGTGATTGGTGTGACAGGCATAAAAAAGCCCATGTACAACACCAAATCGGTTTGTACATGAGTCTCATTCTTTATAAGCACCCCGGCTCCGAAGAGCGTTCTGACGGGTATGCCTCGCAATTCGTTGCGGAATTACTCCCTCAATGTATTTTCAATGTAGCATATGCACAGGGAAAAAGCAAGTGAAAAAATGCAAAATTTCGGCTAAGATATCGTAGAATATGAAAGCATATTCCCGTGCAGAAAACATTGTTAACGTAATAATTGCAAAATAATTCAAGTAAAAAAGTGACCGCCGAAACCCATGCAAAGTACGGCGATCACATTGTTAACTTGTAAGGGGGATTGTCAAGAAAAATCAATCGTCCCCGTCATCCGGTTCCTCGCCTAAATCAGAGGTCAGCAGTTCTCCCACCCGGACCCGGCGTTTCAGCTTGCATTCCTCCACCCTTTCGTGGATCAGCTCTTTGACCATAAGGGGATCTTTGATATTTTTCATCACCAGCACCGGCGTGGTCAGATCCGAAGAGCGCACCGTTACGGTACCCACACCGAACAGCCGCTGCCACAGGCTCCGGCGGGTATCGATATCCCGGACCCGGTACAGGAGGATCTCGTCATCCCGGATGTTCAGCAGGCCGATGCTGGTAAACAGCCGATCCTCCGACAGGCTGTAGCGGGTCACGCTCAACGGCAGACCAAAGTAACGCTTCCGGTCTTTCCATAGCTTCTCAATGGTAATGGACACAGGGCTCCTCCTTTGTCATGTTTTCTTTTATTGTACCGCAGATTTTCCCCTTGTCAAGCTTTTGGGAAACTCTGATTCCATTACAAAATCAAACAAATCAACCCCGAAGCCCCTTCGTTTACGATTCTTGTCAAGGTTCCCCGGAATTTGCCCCGGACATCCTCCGGCATTCCCAGAAGTTTCGCCGTCAGTCCTTCCTGGATCAGATCATAGACGGATTTTCCGAAGATATTGCTCTGCCACAGCTTTTCCGGATCTTCCCCGGACAGGTGGGCAATGAGCTCCCGGGACTGCTTTTCGTCTCCCACCATGGGGCTGATCTCCGTGTCCACATCCACCCGGATCATGTGGATGGAGGGGGCTCCCGCTTTCAGTTTCACCCCAAAGGCCCCGCCCTTGCGGATGATCTCCGGAGTCTCCAGCTGCATCTCTCCGGCCGTGGGCTGGACCACACCGTAGCCCGTGGCTTTCACCGCCGACAGAGCATCGGAGATCTTGTCGTATTCCTGTTTCACCTGGGCAAGCTCCATCAGCAGTGTCAGCAGTTGCCCTTCATTTTCAATGGGCAGCCCCGCTTTGCTGCTGAGGATCTCATAGTACAGCCCCTCCGGCAGGGCAATGGCGCAGCGCACGGTGCCCTCTGCCAGATCCACACCTTTTAAGGTATAGTCCTGCACCTGCTCCAGTTCCTGCAAAGATGCCAGGGCTTCTTCTGCCTGACCCAGGTTCCGGACAGTCTCCGCTTTTTCCCGGAGGGCCTGATACAAAACCCTTTTCACCGGATGTTCCGCCTCCAGGGCATCCAGCCACCGGGGGAGCCACACCTGCAAGCTGGACATGGGGAAGGTATACAGCAGTGCCTTCAGCATGGCCTGAATGCCGGAAACATCCAGATTCTGACAATCCACAATCACCGGCTCCACCCCATGATCCTGATGCAGCGCCTGCCGCAACTGTTGGGCCGCTTCCCCGCCGGGGTTGCGGGTATTGATGATGACCAGATAGGGTTTCCCGGTTTTCTGCATATCCACTATGGCTTTCCGTTCTGCGGCGATGTAATCTTCCCGGGGGATATCTGTGATGGTGCCATCGGTGAGCACCACCAGACCAATGGAGGCGTGCTGCTCCATAACCTTCTTCGTTCCCAATTCCGCCGCCTGAGGCATGGGGATTTCATGGTCAAACCAGGGAGTGGTGACCATTCTGGGGTTGCCGTCTTCCATGGCTCCCACGGCACCATCCACCATATACCCCACGGAATCGATGAACCGCACCCGGAGTTTGGTCACGCCATCGGGCGAAATCTCCACCGCTTCCTCTGGGACGAATTTGGGCTCCGTGGTCATAATGGTTTTCCCGGAGCCGCTCTGGGGCAGCTCATCCCGGGCCCTCTCCCGGCGATATGGGTCGGTGATGCCGGGGATCACCAGCTGCTCCATAATCCGTTTGATTAAGGTAGATTTCCCGGTACGCACCGGCCCCACCACACCAATGTAAATATTCCCGCCTGTCCGGGCGGCGATATCCGCATAGATCTTCTCCATTGCCAGCCTCCTGTTCCGGCAGAAGGAGAATCTTCTGCCATGGTTTATCACAGGGTATGTCCTTCCGGTCCGGTTTAGAACCGGGCCGCAGTTGACAGTGGAGAGTTGGCAGTTATAATTGTAGGGGGTGGCCCCAGGCCGCCCCTGGCTCGCTCTTTGAGAAGGCTGACAGCGAAGCTAACTGAGAAGGCTAAGGTTTTCCCGATTTTTTTGCAAAAAGTATTTGACAAATTTGGCTTTTGCCTATATAATACATAGGCACGACTGTGAGAAGGAGGGCAAAGTATGCTCTTAGGACTTTCCAAGATTATTGACTGTCCCGGTGCGTCGGTCTCCTTTTCCACCAGTGTGGATCTGAGTGATCTTTGCTACGGTGTCAGCTACCCCGTGTCCGAGCCGGTTCTGGCAGAGGGTACGGTTCGCAACACCGCCGGT
Source organism: uncultured Oscillospiraceae bacterium (assembly GCA_964468195.1). Classification (GTDB taxonomy): domain Bacteria; phylum Bacillota; class Clostridia; order Oscillospirales; family Oscillospiraceae; genus Faecousia. The sequence goes on from CAYXUI010000041.1 coordinate 15,491, forward strand.
GTTCTGGTGATGACCGGTGCCATCGGCACCACCATCCACGGCACCTGCGACCGCTGCGCCGCCGATTTCGACCGGGAAGTTCACATCCCTCTGGATGTGGTCCTGGTTACCGAAATGGCCAACGAAGAGAACGAAGATGAATGGGTATTCCCTCTGGAGGGAGACAGCGCCGATCTGGATGATATTGTGCGGACAGTTTTTGTCCTGAATCTGGATTCCAAGCTGCTGTGCAAGGAGG